>JBFLXP010000021.1:0-17068 GCA_040757315.1 Nitrospirota bacterium | reverse complement strand
GGAGGGGCGGCACTAAAAGCCTTCCCCGACAAATGTCGGGGTACATTATGGCATAGGAAGCCACCACACCGAAAATACGAAATCAGGATGACACTTTCAGTGAAGTCCTGTTTCCTCGACGCCATGCCCCAAAGCTAATTAAAGTCTGCCCATAAAGTCGTGTTTTGTCATTATCCGGCTTGACCGGATAATCCACCCTTCGACATCCGTCTTACGTATTGACGGACGGGGAATGACGGACTACTTGAATACTTAATTTATGGACAGATTCTAATTTTCATGAAAATTTCGCATAAGAGCAGATGCAGCATAGAAGCGGCTTTATCCCGATTCTTATCGGGATACCTCGGAAGTCCCGATCCTATCGGGACTGAGAATGTCCGCCTCCGGCGGATTCGCCGTGGCGAAAGCGATGATGCTGCATCTGCTCTTTCCTCCACGCGGATCAGCTACGCGAGCCCCCGTGCTCACGGGTGCGGCAGCGCAGAGGCTGCCGCAGCTATAGAAGGACAACCGTGAGATTCGCCGCGCACCTTTTCAGGTGCTCCTAATGAGACGGGCTCATTTCCGAATCCCCGTCGTTCCAGGGAATGGATTGCTCGCAATGACTCGCAGATCAAGCAACAGCGTCGCTTATCGCTGGATTTGGGATCCGGCTCAATACTTCACGTTTGCGGGAACCGGAAGAACCTGCCCTCTTATCTCGCCTCCGGGAAATGAAACAGTGTGAATATTGATGTAAAGCTGGCCTTTGTTCAACTGCCTGACTTGCTGGGTGCTGAGCGGTCCCACACATCCGTTCTTCGCCTTGCCGGGGACCGGTGTTATGGCAAAAATAACGTCTGCGTCCTGTGCCGGCGCCGCCGGACCATGGAAATGCGCGGCCGTCTCGTCGCTTCCGAGGTCATTGAAGGTTATTGAATAGCAAAGCATCTTGGCTATTGTGTCTAAGGTCATAAAGGCTACACCAAATGCTTCGCTTTCATTTTGTGGGACTTCCTGCCCGCCGGTCAAAACCGCAGTGAACGGCTTCACGATCGCACTTGCCGGCGATATGGAAACCGCCAGGATTGCCATCAACACGACCGGAACGATGATACCCGCTCTCCATCCCGACATCCGTTCAATTACGATTGATCTCGAAATTTCCTTCATCTCGTTTTCTCCTCCTTTTTTAGTCCGCCTTTTTGGCGTCACGACGATCAACACGCCTCCGCAGGCAATCCTGTCTCTATGCACCTCCTTTCGCTTTCTTTTGCCCGGGGCTATCAGTGTTGTTACGGCAGGCACATACTTCTGCCGCCGATACCGTCTAATCCGTCATTACAAATTCGATGCCACATGAAACATTTTGATTTTATTGATCTTTTTTAATCGGGAGGCGAAAGGAAGCGGACAATTTGCCCGCCTTCACGGGCGTTTCGCCGGGGAAACAGCGACTAACTGTAACCCACATTATCCATGAATATCTCTCATGAGAGGAGAGTGAATGCAGCAGAGAGCGGCTTTATCCCGATTCTTATCGGGATACCCCGGAGCCGGGCTTAAATTGACAAAAAATGTCAGCCCGGCTGCCTATTCCGGTATTACTTGGAGTTCACATTGTGAAGAGCACTGCATAGCGACCGCAACCCGCCTAATTATCGTAGTTTTCTCCGGGATTCCCCTTCGCGGACCGGGAGATGTCTTCCCTGAAGAACAAGGCGCATTGCGGCTTGCCGGGCAGCCTACGAACGAGAAGCGCAGTGATTAATTCAAGCAATTCAGGTATTTATACTATTTATTATTTTTTTATATTTTTTTTGCTTTTTATTGGTATAATTTTTGTATAAAGTCCGTGGAAGGAGAGGTTAGACGTTTTGATAGTACCGGCTTAACTATGCGCCATCCTTTAAAGGAGGGAGCCATGAAAGAAACAGACATTATTGACGAGATCATAGAGCGAGGCAAAGAGAGGGGAGCCATAGCATTTACGGAGATCGAGGATGCGTTGCCCCCTGAATTCTTCTCACCCGCGGAGATGGAAGATTTTGTCAACCGCCTTCAGGACATGGGGATAAAAGTCTCCCAAGGAGAAAGCCCGCTCCCAGATGAAGATCTACAGGAAGAAGAGGAACCGGAAGGCCAACATGAAAGAACAGAGGACCTCGTTCAGGTCTATTTCCAGTCTATGGGAAATATCTCGGTCCTTACAAGACAGGAGGAGCATGGGCTGGCGAAGGGACTGGTGCAGGCAAAAAACGAGGTCAAGTCAATCTTAACGGATATGCCCTTTTACCGGCGGATCGAAGAGTCGTTCGGCGAAAACGGCGACGAATTGGAAGAAAGCTCAGTTGACGAGGCCGTCACAGAAGGCTTGGTAGGGCTTGACGGACTGATGGCCAGGCTGGCAAAAGCCGAGAAGAGAATTTCACGGCACGGGACACTGAAAGACCTGAAAAAGTTGATTCAGGAGAAGAAAAAGAAGGGCCTGGATGCAGAGGGGCTTGAGGTTTTGGAAAGGGAAGTACGCACCGCGTTCAAGGAAATTCAGGACGAGACCGGCTGCACCGTGGCCGACCTGAAAATTAAGCACCGCAAATTATCGGACGCCAGGGCTCAGGTCACGGAAATGAAGAATGAACTCATTATCCGCAATCTGAGACTCGTTGTGAATATCGCAAAGCATTATGTCGGGAAAGGTCTTCCGCTCCTCGATCTCATTCAGGAGGGCAACATCGGTCTAATGAAGGCTATAGACAAATTTGAATATGAACGAGGATTCAAATTCAGTACCTATGCCACATGGTGGATACGACAGGCGATTACCAGAGCCCTCATCGATCAAACGAAGACGATCAGGGTTCCCGTGCATATGGTCGAACTTTACAACAGAATCACCAAGGCGAGCAAAGAACTGACGCAGAGAATCGGGCGTGAGCCGTCTATTGACGAGATCTCAAAACGCCTGTCAATTTCCCCGGGTAAAGTGGAACAGGTGTTTAACGCGATACAGGACCCTGTTGCTATTCAAACTCCGGTGGGCGAGGATGATTCCAAACTCGAGGACTTCATCAGCGACAAGAACAATCCTACGCCTTACGCAGATATCGAGCGGCACAATTTGCAGGAGCATCTCCTGAGAGTACTCCACACGCTGACTCCTCGGGAGGAGAAGGTCATAAGAATGAGGTTCGGAATCGGAGAAGACCGGGAGCATACTCTCGAAGAAATCGGCAGGCATCTCTCGCTGACGCGTGAGCGTGTCAGACAGATTGAGGCTAAGGCGCTCTGCAAACTGAAACATCCGAAAAGACGCAACGACCTCAAAATGCTCCTTTCGGCATAACCCGGGGGGTGGCGAGATTGGGCGTCGCGACGGAAAACAGGCAACAGATGTGGGAGTTCATCATAAGCAGGCTGCCCATTGGCGTTCTCGTATTTGACCGCTCGATGGACATGGTGCTCTGCAACAGGCGCGCCAGACTCTTTCTGAACAGATTTGCCCTCCCCCAGGAGATTCAAACGATCGCGGGGAGGGTTTTTGAGGCCATCGAATCGGCCCGTCTCAACGAGTTGTTTCCCGGAGAAGTCAGTCTTTCGAAAAAATTCAAGGATTCGCCGAGCACCTGGATTTTCCGTTTCCTGATCAGGGAGACACCTGTCCCGATGGTCATAGTCTTCATCATGGAGGATACGGTTTCCCACAAGTTGGAGATGGACGAAATGCGGAAGCAGCATGGATTGACACGAAGGGAAGTCGACGTATTCAGGCGGCTACTTGACGGGCTGAAGAATTTCGAGATGGCAGAGGATCTCGAAATAACGGAACAGACGGTAAAAGATCATTTAAGCAGCATTTACATGAAATTCGGAGTAGAAAACCGGTTCGATCTGATCCGTTCGATCCTCAATCCGGAGGATCACGGTTACGGATAGCCTCGTCGCTTCCTCAACCTTGACAGATACATTCCGCGATAGGTATGATTATCACGTCTATGGCGGCCGGAAAAAGTAAAAACAAAGCGCATCGCATACTGGTGATTCACGGCCCCAATCTGAACCTTCTGGGTAAGCGGGAAACCGGCATCTACGGAAGGAAGTCCGTCAAACAGATCAACAGCGATATGATCTCTCTTGCTGCGGAGCTTGGTCTGAATGTCAAAGCTTTGCAGACTAACAGCGAGGGAGATATTGTGGATGCCATCCAAAAAAGCGACTACGACCTTTTGATCATCAACCCTGCCGCCTACACCCACACGAGCATCGCCATTCGCGATGCGATAGCCGCGGTCGAAAAACCCGCCATTGAGGTACACCTCTCCAATATCCACAAACGGGAAGAGTTCAGAAGGAAATCATACATTGCCGAAGTTGCTGTGGGGCAGATCAGCGGCTTCGGTCCCGACAGCTATCTTCTTGCCCTGCGGGCTGCAAAGACAATCCTTTCCCGATGAGCGGCCGAACCGGCCCTCTTCTCGAAAAGCTCCGAGGTTCACTTGCAAGACAGCGGATCGATGGATTGCTCGTCATGAACATCACCAATGTCCGTTATCTCACCGGGTTTTCAGGGTCGTCAGGTTTTATCCTTATCACCAAGAAAGAACAGATATTTGCGACTGACTTCAGGTACAGGGAGCAGTCCGGAAAAGAGATTGGAGGATATGAAGTTGTCATCGAGCGGGGGGAGAGGGCCGGGCTTGTCCGGCAGCTCTGCAAAAGAAAAGGGATAAAACAGCTCGGATTCGAGTCTTCCGTGTCCTATCAGTTCTACAGGTCTTTGCTGAAGAAAGGGCTGAAGCTCCGGGCAGTCAGCAGGCTCGTCGAAAAGCTGCGAGAGGTGAAAGAGGCAGAAGAAATCCTGAATATAAGAACAGCTCTAAAACGGGCAGAGGCCGCTTTCCTCGCTGTCAAACCTCGTATGAGAGCCGGTGTGAGGGAACGCGCTATCGCCCTGAGGCTGGAGGAGCAACTGAAAAAAAGGGGGAGCCGACGGATTCCCTTCGATATTATTGTCGCCTCCGGCCCGAATTCTGCTCTTCCCCACGCGAAACCTACGGACAAGAAATTGGACCCCGGAGATCTTGTCATAATCGACTGGGGAGCTGAAGCCGATGGTTATTTTTCGGACTTGACGAGGACGCTGCTTCTGAAAGGACATAACCCAAACCGCTCGAAACAGCGGGAAATCTACGCAATAGTGTTGGAGGCAAACAAAAGAGCGGTTGCCGCCGCATCTCCGGGTACGGGCGCAAAAACAGTCGACAGCGCAGCACGGACTTACATCAAAAAAAGTGGCTATGGCGAGTTCTTCGGACATGGAACAGGCCACGGCGTCGGGTTGGAGATTCATGAAGCGCCGAGGATTGCTTGGAACAGCCGTGACCGCGTCCGGAAGAATATGGTTTTCACCATCGAACCGGGCATCTATATTCCGGGATTAGGCGGGGTGAGGATCGAGGATATGATACGTGTCGGGGATGAACAAGCCGAAGTTCTGACGAGTCTCAATAAAGAATTGGAAGTTATATAACTGGTGAAAAGGTAAATCGGTGAATGGGTGAATCGCTGAGCTGGTGAATCGGTTAGTCAGTCATTCTCACCTGTTCACATTTTCACCGTTATGTGGCCTTTTCCCGGAGCAATGTCTGAACCATATCGGTAACCGTCCTGAAATCAACCTTTCCGCTTCCCATCTTCGGCAGTTCCTCGATGATGACAAACTGTTTTGGAAGGGCTATAGGCGGCAGGTGTTCCGCCATCATTTTCAAAACCTTTCTCTCCTCTATCTTGCGGGTGACGGCGGCGACGATTTTCACTCCCTTCAGAGCATCAGGCACTTCGACCACTGAACAGGAAACGCTTTCCGGGAGGCACTTCTGAAGCACGTCCTCCACTTTTACGAGGGATACCATTTCGCCGCCGATCTTCACGAACCTTTTCAGTCTGCCAGCATGCCAGAGGTACCCTTCCTCATCCAGATAGCCCATATCTCCCGTGTCATACCAACCATGCCTGATCCTCATGGACGTTTCCTCAAAATCATCAAGATAACCTTTCATCACAAGGTCACCTTTTACTAAAATCCTTCCTATCTGTCCCACACGGCATTCTTTGCCGGTTTCATAATTCTCGATGCGGACTTCCACATCGGGCAGCACCTTCCCCACACTGCCCGGCCTGTTATGCTCGGGAGTGTTGGTGGAAATAACCGGTGAAGTCTCCGTCGCTCCATACCCTTCGTAGAGAATGATTCCGTGCCTATCGGCGAATTCTTTACGGAGGCCGTCCGGACATTTGTCGGCCCCGCTCACGATCAAACGTATACTCCTGAAATCCCCGGGTTCCGATTTTCTCAGATAACCCCAGAGGAAACTCGGCGTACCGACCATGACGGTCGGCCCCTCTTCCCTGATGATCGTGCAGATCATTCTGTAATCGAGCGGATTCGCGTAGGCGACGATCGTCATACCGGAATAGAGAGGTGTCCACAGATTCACCGTCAAGCCGAAAACATGGAAATACGGAAGATTGGCGAGTATGACGTCGCGGTCATACAGCTTCACGACCCTGTTGAAGCTCCTGATGTTCGACGAGATATTCCGGTGGGTCAACTGGACGGCCTTCGGATCCTTCTCGCTGCCGCTGGTAAACAGAACGACCACGTTGTCGTCCTCGTGACCTCCGTGGATCATCCGCAGTATGAACGGTGCAGGGAGTTTCGAGATAAGGGCTGCTTTCAGCTTTTCCCCGGTCGTAATCCCTTCCATGATGTCTTCGATGAAAACCATCCCTTCGATGACCGGGCAATCGATCTTTTCAAGCAGGGCCTTGGACGTAATGATAGTTGTGAAGCCGCATTTCTTTTGAGCATATTTCACATTGTTTGCCGCGCCCGTCGAGTAATTGATCATAACGGGCGTCCGGCCCGCCATAAGGGCGCCGAGGATCGAAAGTGCGGCCCCGGCAGAGGTCGGGATCATAATCCCGACAAATCCGGGATCGCACTTCTTTATCTTTTCAGAAATAATAAGCGAAGCGATGAGCGCCTTGGAATAAGTGACCTTTTTGTCGGAGGTGCGGTCAATAAACGCGAGTTTATTACCGCACCTCTTCGCTATCTTGACGAAATGCTGATGAAGAAGCATCTCCCTCCTTTAACCTCTTCTATTCACAAGCATGTGGATAGAGAGCAGATGCAGTATAGGAGCGGCTTTATCCCGATTCTTATCGGGATACCTCGGAGGCCCCGATTCCTATCGGGCCGAGAATGAGCGATGATACTGCATCTGCTCTGCAAGGCAGCAATTCATGAATGACCAGGTTAGAACGTGACCACCACCTGCGCGCTCAGGATGTCTATGTGCGCATCGTATTTCCCCTTCAGGCCGCCGCGAATGGCGTCGTCACCAGTTGGAGACTTGTTGATCTCCGGATCGTTCACAAAGATGTGGGCATACCCCACGTCGACGCCCACGACACGGGAGATTTTGTATCCCAGTCCGAACGCGGTCCATATGCGGTCGCCGTCAGGGATGCGCGGTGTACGGTGCTCCGCGTCGGGCACGGGAGTCGAGTCATACGCGGTTCCAACCCTGAAAGTCCAGGTTTTATTCGGCGTGTAGGTCAGACCGAGAGAAGTGCGGTAGCTATCCTCCCAGTTTTCGACCGTAACATCCGTCGGCTGATTGGGGTTATCGAAGTTGCATTCCAGTTTCTTGAACTCGCGCCAGTTCGTCCAGGTAAAATCTCCCATTATCGCCCACTGAGGACTGATCTGATAGTGCGCGCTGACAGAGAGACTATCCGGCACGGTGATGTCGGCTTCGGCGTCGGTATCGGTAAAAACACTGGCGGCGGTCAGCGGAGCCGGGACATTGGAGAAATCCGCATCGCCTTCAAGCGTATAGTCTATGCGAGAGCGGTACGCAACGCCGACCCGCAGGTTTTCATGCTCGAAAAGAGCTCCAACATTGAAACCTACCCCCCAGTCATCTCCCTCGACAGTGCAGCGCCCATCCGACAACTGGGGCACAAGTCCGAGCGCGCCGGGCGGAAGGCCGAGACTGCCGGAAGCGTCGAGAGTGCCGAAATCAATGGCCTTGGACAATTCTGCATTGATGTACTGAACATTAATACCCGCGCCGACGCTGAATTCCTTGTTTATTCTATAAGCCATTGACGGGTTGATATTAACCGTCAGGACATCCGATTTAATGCCATGATAGCGGCCTACCCAGTCCTTGTCGTACTCAGTGGCAAGACCAAACGGCGAGTTTACACCCAGGCCAACCGCAAGACGGTCGGTGACTTCTCTGCTGTAATAAAAGTTCGGAACGAATTTGGTGACCCCGGCCTCTCCGCCGTTGCCGCCTGTAAGCGGCTGCCCGGTCAGGGGCTGCAGAACATGTGTCGACCCTTCATTGTGGAATTTCACATATGGCATGATTACGTGTCCGCCGAATACCAATTGCCGGCCCTTGAGGCGTGTCAGCCCAGCAGGATTATAAAATATGGTCGTAGCATCCTCTGCGGCAGCCGCCCCACCCGCATAGGCATTGCCGAGGCCGCTCACACTCTGTTCAATCAGGGCAAAGCCCGCGCCGAAGACAGAACCGGCAGCAACGAATGAAACACACATTGAAACAAGAAAGACAATTGCGAATAAAGACCACAGCTTTTTCATCCCCCTTTTTCCTCCTTTTCTAATGATATATAGACGGTAGCACAGTAACTTACCTCTCCCCTCAGCCAAAGTCAAGCAAAAAATGTCTGCATTTCAGGCAGTTTGGAGAGTCGGTTGCTGATGGAAAAAATTGCAGAAAATGCTAAAATATTTACACTTTCAAAGAGGAGGTGCGCAGGTTGATATCTACGGCTGATTTCAGGAAGGGGATGAAAGTCGAATTCAAAGGCGAACCATGTGAGATTATAGATTTTCAGCATGTGAAGATGGGGAGAGGAGGCGCAATCGTCAGGACGAAGATGAAAAGCCTCAAGACCGGGAGTGTCCTTGAGGCGACTTTCAGATCCGGCGAAAAATTGGATACCCCCCAGCTCGAAGAAAAGAAGATGCAATACCTCTACGCACAGGACGAGCTTTACTATTTTATGGACGAAAAGACATACGAGCAGATCCCGCTGACTGCCGGGCAGCTTGGGGACTCGAAAAAATTCCTTAAAGAGAATATGTCTGTGTCCATCATCTACTACAAGGCAAATCCGCTCAGTGTCGAGCTGCCGACGTTTGTGAAACTTGTTGTGACAAAAACAGACCCTGCCGGCTTCAGGGGCGACACGGCGTCAGGAGGAGGGAAACCGGCCACACTGGAAACCGGAGCCATCGTCAAAGTCCCCTTCCATATAAATGAGGGCGACACTATCAGGATTGATACGAGGACTTCGGAGTATATTGAAAGGGTGAAGTGATGGAACTCGAGGATTTAAAAGAACTTATCGAGATTCTGAAAGGCACGGACATAACCGAGATACAGGTCGAAAAAGAGGGGTTCAAGGTCAAGATCAAGAGGGAAAAGATGCTGACCTCGCTGGAGATGCCGGTTCATAAGCCTGCGGGATATCAGGAGAAGGGCGCTGCGGAAGCTGAAGAAGAGACACAGAGGCTTGCGACGGTAACCTCGCCGATTGTCGGAACGTTTTACAGGGCGCCTTCTCCCGACGCGACCCCCTTTGTAGAGACCGGGGCCAGAGTGACCAAGGGACAGGTCCTCTGTATCATTGAAGCGATGAAGCTCATGAACGAAATCGAAAGCGACATCGACGGCATAGTAGTCAAGATACTGGTCGAAAACGGGCAGCCCGTCGAATACGGAGAGCCGCTGTTTCTCATAGAGCCCCTTTGAAGCAGAGAGCTAAGAGTATAGAGCCTTCTTTTGATGTATTGTCATTCCCGCTCGTCGGGAATCGTTCTGAAAAACGAGGAAAGGATTCCGGACAAGCCGGAATGACAGATTATCATGCTTTATAGGCAGGCGGTGTCGCACTTGTCATCCCGAACTTGTTTTCCGCCCCGGCGGATTCGCTGAGGCGAACGGGATCTCATGTGTTTGCAATGTCGGATACTGCGAGATTCTGAATCAAGTTCAGAATGACAGAACTGCCTATGCAAATTGCACGTGAAAGAGAGTCAGCATTATGACGATGAAAATATTTAAGAAGATTTTGATAGCCAACCGGGGAGAGATTGCCGTGAGGATTATCCGCGCATGCAAAGAACTCGGCATCAGAACGGTGGCGGTTTACTCCGACGCGGACCGCGAATCTCTCCACGTACGTCTCGCAGATGAATCTGTCTGCATCGGTCCCGCCAGTTCGAGCCAGAGCTACCTTAACATACCCGCTATACTGAGCGCCGCCGAAATCACGGACTCAGACGCAATTCATCCGGGGTACGGGTTTCTCTCGGAAAACCATCACTTTGCCGAGGCGTGTACGACCTCGGGCATAACGTTTATCGGGCCGACTCCAGAGAATATCAGACTCGGCGGAGACAAAGCGAAGGCCCGCCAGATTATGAGGCGGAGAGGAGTACCCGTTGTAGCCGGCAGCGACGGGCCTGTGCCGACGGAAGAGATAGCGACCAAGGTTGCCAAGAAAATAGGATTTCCCGTAGTTCTCAAAGCATCCGCAGGCGGAGGCGGCCACGGGATGAAGATAGTTAAAGAGGAAAAGGACCTCGAGCAGGCATTCTATATGGCCCAGAGAGAAGCTCTGACGGCATTCGGCAACAGCGAGATCTATATCGAAGAATACATCCCGGAAATGCGGCATATCGAAGTCCAGATTATGGCCGACGCCAAAGGCAATACTATCCATCTTAATGAAAGAGATTGCTCCATACAGAGAAGACATCAGAAGCTTATCGAGGAATCTCCCACCCCTTTTTCGGCGACGGAGAAGTTCAGGAAGAGAATCGGCGAGTTGGGTGTAAAAGCCGCGCGGGCCATCAAATACCGGAATGTCGGCACAGTCGAGTTTATTGTGGATGTAAGAGGCAACGTCTATTTCATAGAAATCAATACCCGCGTTCAGGTGGAACATCCCGTCACGGAGGCGGTGACAGGCATAGACATTATAAAAGAGATGATCAAGCTTGCAGCCGGCCTGCCGCTGGAGTATAAGCAGAATCAGATACGGCCTGTCGGGCATGCCATAGAATGCAGGATCAACGCCGAGGACCCGGAGCGATTCATCCCGTCACCTGGCAGGATCACTTTTCTTTCCCTTCCGGGCGGACCGGGTGTCAGGGTCGATACGGCAATATACCAGGGATATGTAATTCCTCCCCACTATGATTCACTCATTGCGAAACTGATCGCACACGGCAGAGACCGGACTGAAGCTATCCAGAAGATGAAGCGGGCCCTTGATGAATTCATTATCGAGGGCGTATACACGACAATCCCGTTTCACAAAAAAGTGCTCAGCGACTCCGATTTCGTCAGCGGGAATTTCAACACGCACTTTCTCGAGAAAATGAACCACAGGGGACAGGAAGCCTAATAATCTCCATGTACCTCGGAGGGTTGTGTTTCATCACTGATCGAACAATATCCGGTCTCTCTCCCGTGGAGATGACCTACGCAGCTCTGGATACCGGGCTCGGATGGATTCAGTACAGGGACAAAGAGAGTTCGAGGCGGCTTCTCTACGAAGAGTCTTCGAAGTTGAGAGAAATGACGGAAGACTTCGGAACCGTCCTGATCGTGAATGACCACGCCGATATAGCCCTTGCCGTCGAGGCGGACGGCGTGCACCTCGGTCAGGATGATCTACCTTTAGATGAAGCCCGAAAAATCATGGGCAGGAAAATCATAGGGATATCTACTCACACTCTCAAACAGGCAAGAGAATCCGAACAAGGGGGCGCAGACTACATAGGGTTCGGCCCGATATTTCATACCGAAACTAAGGATGCCGGCGAACCGAGGGGGCTCGACATGCTGAGGGAGATCAAGAAAGAGATACGGATACCCGTTGTTGCGATCGGAGGCATTACACTGGATAATGTCGAGCATGTTTTTGAAGCGGGTGCGGATGCGGTTGCTGTCGCCTCGGCCGTTTTAAAAGGAGATATAAGGGAAAACAGCAGGCGTTTTCTGGAAATCGTGAAGAGAATGAATGAGGAGTCAAGGAGTCATGGGGTCAAGGATTCGAGGGAAAAGTTTGAGAAGTGCAGATAGTTACTAAGATGCCTATAAGTAAGGCAACATCGCTGTCATTCCCGCGAAGGCGGGAATCCAGACAAGAAACTGGATTCCGGGTCAAGCCCGGAATGACAAACTAACAATTCCACACTTATGACCTCATTGGTAAGAGTTTGTCAAAACATTTGGAGAATAAGCACTTGAACCCTGGAATCCAAGGATCCTTGAATCCTCTTTCGTAAAATTAGGAGGGTAGCCGAAATGAAGAGACTTGTTTGTTTCCTGCTCATGCTCGCATTTTTGTCTTTGGGATGCCAGAAGAAGACGGATTCAGTAAAGATCGGCATCGCAGGCCCTATGACCGGAGATCAGGCCAAGATGGGGATGGATTTCAAGAACGGCGTAACGCTCGCGGTCGAGGAGTGGAACAGCAGGGGTGGAGTTCTCGGCAAGAAGATCGATATGGTCGTGAGCGACGACCAGCATGACCCGAAACAGGCGGTTTCTGTTGCGAACAAGATGGTCAACGACGGCGTTGTGGGAGTAATAGGCCATTTCAACTCAAGCTGTTCCATCCCCGCCTCCGATGTTTACTACCGGGCCGGAATCCCCATGATCACGCCCGGCTCGACCAATCCGCAACTGACGGAAAAGGGATACAAGAATGTATTCAGAATATGCGGCAGGGACGATCAGCAGGGAAAGATCGCAGCCCTTTTCGCTCTGAGCAGGCTCAATGTGAAGAATGTTGCCATTCTTCATGACAAGACGACCTATGGACAGGGGCTCGCCGATGAGTTTAAACGGTTTTTAGGCGATAAGGCGAACGTGGTTTACTATGGCGGCATTATGCAGGGGGACAAGGATTTCAAAATGGTACTTACGGCCGTTAAAGCAAAGAATCCCGAGCTGATCTTCTTCGGAGGAATTTACCCGGAGGCGGGTCTTCTCGTCAAGCAGTCGAAGGAGTTAGGCTTGAATGTCGCATACATGAGCGGTGACGGAACAATAGACCCAAAGTTTATTGAAATTGCTGGAGCACCCCAGGCGGAAGGTACATTCCTCACATTCAGTCCTGATCCGGCGAACATCCCCTCCGCAAAAGGGTTTATCGGGAAATATCAGGCGAAGTTCGGAGAGATCGGTCCTTACTCCATATACGCTTACGACGCTGCGAATGTCTTGCTTTCCGCTATAGACGCCGCCGGGACCGCGGAAGGGAGCGCCGTCACGGACAAGTTGCATTCAATGGAGTTCGACGTTTCCCTGGGGAAAATACGATTCGACGGGAAGGGAGATGTGACTGAATCGCCGTACGTTGTCTGGATAACAAAAAACGGAAAGTTCGAAGAATTCTGGAAACCGGGACAATGAAGATCAATTATCAATGATCAATAACCAATTATCAATTTGCAGTTGTCATTTAGCATTTTGCATTGATAATCGCTAATTGTTCATTTTATTAACAGTCTTATAATAGTATTGACATCTGGTTGAACGAACCAAGGATTCAGTTGAGCGGAGTAACTCCCCCTTCCCCCTCTTACCCCAAGAGGGGGGATGTCCCTCCCCTTAAGCTAAGGGGAGGTTAGGAGGGGTTATGATGAATCGCGGAGTCAATGTATATACTATTTTGAGACCCTTAATAACTTGAGTCTTTATGGATATTCTGACAGCCGTTAAGAAACGCCGGAGCATAAGGGAGTTCCTGAAAAAGGACATCTCTGAAGATCTTATGAAGAAACTCGGTGAAGCCCTGATTTGGGCGCCGAGCGCCGGAAATCTTCAGTCAAGGAAGTTTTACTTTGTCAAAAACGCGGAGGTCAGGAAGAAGATTGCTGTGGCGGCGCTGAATCAGAGTTTTATCGCTGAGGCTCCCCTCGTCATTGTCGGGTGCGCCGATAGCCGCATCGCATTCAAATACGGTGAACGGGGCGTTCATCTGTATTCCATTGTGGATGTTGCCTGCAGCATCATGGGAATGATGCTTGTGGCGCATGAAAACGGCCTTGGATCGACGTGGGTCGGCGCATTCAATGAGGAAGCCGTGTCAAAAATACTCTCTCTGCCCCGGCATCTGAGACCTGTCACTATCGTCCCTGTCGGACATCCGTCAAAGATTCCCTATCCTCCTTCGAGGGTATCACTACGTGACGCTGTGGAGGTAGTGCCATGAAAATAGCTGTTAATACAGGCGGCGGTGATGCCCCCGGACTTAACGCGGTCATCAGGGCTGTCGTTCTTGCTGCCGATAAAAAAGGCTGGGAGGTATATGGAATCAAGTACGGATATCGAGGCCTGATCGACGCGAAACAGATCGTACGTCTTACTCCTGAGGATGTGTGGGACATTACGACACTGGGAGGCACGATTCTCGGCACGGCGATCAAGAACGATCCTTTCCATTATGCGATCGAGAAGGCCGACGGGACCTTCGTGGAGATGGATATTTCGGATAAGATCATCTCAAACTTTCATTCCCTCGGGTTCGATGTACTCATTGCGATCGGCGGAGACGGAAGCCTCCGCATAGCGAACGGATTAAATCAAAAAGGACTGCCGGTCATCGGCATTCCGAAGACGATCGATAATGATATCAGTTCCACCGATTACACTTTCGGTTTCGATACGGCAGTCAACACGGCCGCAGAGGCTATCGACAAGCTCCACACTACGGCAAAGTCTCACGACAGGGTTATGGTGGTCGAAGTGATGGGCCGGTACGTCGGATGGATAGCGCTTCATTCGGGGCTCGCGGGGTCGGCCGATGTGATTCTGATCCCCGAAATACCTTTTAACGTGGAAAAGATCAGCAGAAAGATAAGACAGCTTGCACTCATCGGACAGGATTATGCCATTGTCGTTGTGGCGGAAGGAGCAAAACCCGTCGGTGGTGAATTATCGGTGCTGGAAGAGAACAAGGGCGGAGAAGTTCGACTCGGGGGCATCGGGAAGAAAGTGGCGGACGCTATCAGAAGACTCGTAGGGAAAGAGACAAGAGATATCGTGCTCGGTCATCTGCAGAGAGGCGGCGCACCAACAACATTCGACAGACTTCTCGCCCTTCGCCTCGGCAACGCGGCGGTGCGATTTGCAGAAGAAAAGCATTTCGGCATGATGGCGGCGCTCCGCTCAACAGAGATCATAGCCGTGCCGATCGAAGAGGCCATCGCCAAGATGAAGTGCGTGCCGCTCGATTCCGACATCGTGTTCACCGCCCGCTCGCTCGGAATAAGCTTCGGGGATTAAACAGCAACCTGCAATGAGGACTATCTCGCCTTTTTCTACTTCCGGTCTTCACGCATTGTTTTCAGATCGTCCTGAGTCATAAAGTCCTCAAAGGTGCCGAGAAGCTTGGCAAGTTCCGCGAGCCTGCGCCTTCTGTTGAAATCCTTTATCGCGAATACGACAGCATCCCGTTTTGACTTCGCTCTGGTGTGTTTTATAGCTTCTTGCAGATCATTTTCTGGAATATCAATTGTCGTTTTCATAGATTCTATTTTAACCGACATGACCTTCTTTTCAACCTTTTTTTATCATCCGAATCCGCTCAGACTTTCAAATGATAAAGCCGGGCCGAGTTCAGAGGGATTTCATATAGCTACCCCGAATTTCGACCGTCCAGGAGCGCAGCCCTGAGTTCTTCTATCTTCTCAGCCATATCTTCCGGCGGCGGGCTTGAGAATTCAAGATATTCGCCGGTGATTGGATGAATGAATCCGAGCAGGCGAGCATGGAGCATCTGCCTCGGGAATACGATTCTCGTTTTCCCCCTTCCCTTGGCACCGATCTCGACTTCGGTCTTTTTCCCGTACGTCCTGTCGCCGAGCACGGGATGCCCTACCGAAGCAAAGTGCACCCTTATCTGGTGCGTGCGGCCTGTGCCGAGTTTTGCTTCGATCAATGTCGCTTCGCCTCCGAATCTCTCGATCACCTTCCAGGTGGTCACCGCTTCCTTTCCCCTCCTTGAGCGAGTGGACATCTTCTTCCTGTCTGATTCCGAACGGCCGATGCTCGCCTCTATTGATCCGCTGTCACTCTTGATCTGCCCGTACACAAAGGCAAGATATTTTCTGTTTATCGTTCTACTGCTGAATTGTTCCGCAAGCTTATAGTAGGCTGCGTCGTCCAGCGCGATCACCATGACACCGGACGTATCTTTGTCGAGCCTGTGCACGACGCCCGGTCTGAGAGGTCCTCCCGTCGCGGCCAGATGTTCACAATGGTAGGCGAGCGCGTTCATAAGTGTGCCGCCGGCATGACCGGCCGCCGGATACACCACCATGCCCGGAGGCTTGTTGACCACGACAAGATGCGGATCCTTATAAAAAATATCCAGAGGGATTGGTTCCACCGTCAACCCGCCTGTTTCTTTCTCCGTTATGGTCATGGTTATGTCGTCATCGGCCCTAACCCTGTAATTCCGGCGAACGGATTTGCCGCAGACCAGCACGTTGCCTTCCTCAATGTATTTCTGGATCTGCGAACGGCTTATTCCCGTCTTCCCGGCGAGGAAAGAGTCTATTCGCTCGGAAGCTTCCGTTGCGTGGACTTTGAATGTGTAGCCGGGCATGGTTATAAGATGCTTTTTTTCGGGCATTCTGTCAATGCCGGCGGGTAATCCGGAAATGCGGGAGTCAATCCTCGAAGAAAGATTCCGGACAAGCCGGAATGACAATTTTCCGGACGTCACAATATGGCTCAGTTTCTGAAGCAGGATCGCGGGCGGTCTCGATGATGCCGCATCTGCTCTTCTCCGTCATGCGTTTCGAATCGTCTGGGGTATGGCTCAATTTCTGAAGCAGGATCACGGGTTGCCTCGATGAGGCTGAAGACGAAGCGGAGGCCTCACTTATGAATCTACCGAAAACATTATAGTCAGATAAAGGGTTACACATAAACAAAGGTAGTTTATCCGGCTT
>JBFLXP010000020.1:0-17076 GCA_040757315.1 Nitrospirota bacterium | reverse complement strand
CCCGGCGACTGGAAGCCGAGAGACACGATTTTTTGCAGAAACCACTCGACGAGACTGCTGACGCCCTTTGCATAGATGTCATTACCGATTGTCTGGACGGACGACAGAACGGTTTCGGGATACCTTCCGAAGGTCCGCTCAAAGGAGACGAATGTCCCGGTCAGCACTGTCCTTACATGGTCAAGATCGTCCGTCTTAACTATGCGTGAAAAAGTCCTGCCGATTTCCCTTAAGGTGTTCTCGTGAATTCCGGAAAGACCCGGGACGCCGATTATCTTCAGCAGATAGAACATTTTGACGGTCAAACCATCCGGCGTTTCAGCCGCCCTTGCAAGCGAAGAGGCCACGTCCTCATAATGTTTGACCATCTGCATATAGCCGGGCAACAGGAGGAGTTCCCGGAGTCTTTCTTCAGGATCGCCCATCGCCTCCACTTTCCCCAAATGAGCCATAAGCCGCTGCAGATTTGCATGGGAAACCGGATACAGAAGGCTTTCTATCGTTTTGCCGTCGATTACAGAGGGCGCGATCCGGGCAATATCGCTCAGCCAGACGATAGGATCTTCCTGCGCCATCCAGTATTCATAAGAGGCCAGCAGAGATCTGCCGAGCAGGCTGTTAAAGGCGTCGAGAGATGAGCCGGAAGGCATTTTTTCGAGCACAAGCTGCCCGATCTTTTTTACCTGGTGCGGGCTTGTCACAACGAGGATGAACTGACTTTCGGGTAATTTGTTCAGACGGGCAAAGCAATCGTTAAGGATCGGCGCGTACTTGTCAAGATTGTCGCCGCCGTCCATTAGGATTTTTTCGAGATAGAAGATGAGACTTTCGGCCGATGACTGCCGGATGTGGGGATCGGAGTTGTACAGGGCGTTGAGAAAGATTTCCAGGACCGTTTTAACCGCATCCGTCCCCTTCTCATGATGGTCGTGAAGGTAGAAATTCTTCAGAGCGTATGCACGAAGTTCTCTCACTACGAACGGCCAGTCCGGTTCGGAGGAATACAACTCCCGGAGAAGGGGTTCGACAGCGCTGACAATGCCGGGATAGTCTCTTACTACCTCCCGAAGTATTTCGTACTGCAAAGGGGATGTTATTTTTTTATTAATAATAGCCATAAAACCTTTTTTATTATAAACCCAAAAAGAGGGTTAAACAAGGCGGAGGGGTACGAAAACTGCTGATCAGAAGATGCCGGAGGCTTCCAAATCCTCCCCTTGTGAAGGGGAGGGGGGAGGGGTTTAACTGAGACACCATCTAAAATCTCCTACACCCCTCCTTGCCAAGGAGGGGATTCCCAAATCTGCTCACAGTTCGTCACGCTTTCTTTCCCGCCGTTTCGGCGGAAAGAAGAGCGAAACGGCAACACTTGATCAGCATGTCCGCCAGCACGATTAGGGCGAGTGAAGCCATGAGCAGAACGAGAAAAGCATCCATTCTGAATGTGATCGCTTCGGCAGGTGTTGCCACTGCAGCTTTGGTCAGGAAGATGCCGGTCAGTTTCCAGGCCGCTGTGAAGGTCGTTGTGAACATAAAGACCATGGGGACGAACGTTACCCAGGCGTATTTCAATCTGCCCGACTTAACTATGACCACTGTGCCGACTCCGAACGCGATTGCCGCAAGAAGCTGGTTCGCGACTCCGAACATGGGCCATATGGTTGATATGTTGCCGGAATAGATCAGATATGACCATGCGCCGACAACGAAAAAACTTGCGGCGACATTGCCGGGAAGCCAGGCGGATTTTGCCAAAGGCTTATAGACTTTGCTCCCCAATTCCTGGAGAAGAAACCGGGCAACCCTGGTCCCGGTGTCGACCGTGGTCAGAATGAACAAGGCTTCGAACATGAGCGCGAAGTTGTACCAGTAGGGCATCAGGCTTTTCATGCCCGGAATTCCCGAGAGAATCGAGGCCATGCCGACGGCAAGAGATACAGCTCCTCCGGGTCTTCCGGCGACATCCGTACCCACCGTCCTCGAAAATTCCTCCACCCGTTCGACAGGGAAGCCAAGCGCTGCGATTGCGTCAAAGGAGAGTTTTGTGTTGATCGCGAAATAGTCGCCGGGTATGAGGACAGTCGCCGCTATAAGGGCCATTGTGGCGACAAACCCTTCAACGAGCATTGCTCCGAAACCGATCATTGGAATATCCCGCTCATTCATCAGCATCTTCGGCGTAGTGCCGGACGAGATGAGAGAATGAAAACCCGATATCGCGCCGCAGGCGATCGTGATGAACATGAAGGGGAACAGCGTTCCCGGAATGATCGGCCCTCCGCCGTGTGCAAACCGGGTGACGGCAGGCATCTGAATCGACGGAGCAATAAAAATGACGCCGACTGCGAGAAGAAATATCGTGCCGATCTTCATGTAAGTCGAGAGGTAATCCCTGGGACAGAGGAGCATCCATACAGGAAGAACCGAAGCGATGAACCCATAAGCCGCGATCGAGAAAACAAGGCTATTTTTCGAAAGGCTGAAGACGGGATCAAGAACAGAGCCGGGCACGAAGTGACCGGCAAACACGGCGGTAAGAAGCAGAACGACCCCGATCAGACTCGTCTCCGCAATTTTTCCGGGGCGGATGCGATAAAGATAGATGCCCATAAAAAAAGCGATCGGAATCGTGAGCGCGATGGTGAACGTTCCCCATGGGCTTTTCGAGAGGGCGTTGACAACGGCGAGCCCGAGGCCGGCGAGAGCGACGATGATGATGAAGAGAATCGCGACTGCGGCCGCAAACCCGCCGACCGGACCGATTTCATCCCGCGCAATCTCGGCAAGGGACTTTCCGTTCCTCCGGATCGAGGCGAAAAGGATCACCATGTCATGAACAGCGCCTCCGAG
This sequence comes from Nitrospirota bacterium, assembly GCA_040757315.1. Classification (GTDB taxonomy): domain Bacteria; phylum Nitrospirota; class Thermodesulfovibrionia; order Thermodesulfovibrionales; family SM23-35; genus JAKLQR01. The sequence goes on along the minus strand of JBFLXP010000020.1, from coordinate 14,226 downwards.
GGCTGAGCCGATAAGTATCCACAAGAATCCCGGCAGGTATCCGAACTGCGCAGCGAGCATCGGGCCTATCAGGGGTCCGGCGCCCGCTATGGCCGCGAAGTGGTGACCGAAAAGGACCCATCGGTTCGTCGGGTGGTAGTCGATGCCGTCGAAGAGTTTCTTTGCCGGAGTCTGACGCTTTTCATCCAGCACGAGGACTTTTGCAGCAAGGAAGGAGCCATAGAATCTGTAAGTGATGACGTAAAAGCAGGCGGCGGCTACGACGAGCCAGAGAGCGTTGATCTTCTCGGCAGGATTAATTATGCCTGTTACGACGGCGAGTGAGAATGCGGCAACGACCGAAACGAGTATCCAGATGATTCTCTTGATCATTTTTTCCATTTTAGCACGGGAGATAGGAAAACTTCAGACAACAGCCTTCGTTTCATGTCTTCGGTAGGGAATGAATTCTTTACAATTCTATCAAGGGATACCTTAATTGAGAGCTTCTTTTTGAAGGTGTCATTGCGAGCGAAGCGCGGCAATCTCGCTTTGACACTCGGGATAAACTAAGCGATATCGTATCTACACGACTAAAGACGCCGTCCGCAGCTTCTTCTCATCCCACTGCTTCTGAGCCCTGATCAAAGTGGCGACGCCTATTTTCTTCTTTATGCAGTCCTCAAGGACAAACAAGGTGTCGATCTCGCTGCCTGCGATATCCTGCACATTACACAATGAGTTGTGCGGAAGAACATCCCTCAGTCTTTGACAGGTGAAATTCACGCAGATCACGTGCCGCGCCCTCAGGGCACATCCCTGCTTCGTCAGAAAATGACAGAGGTGTGTATCGGCTGGCGCAGGAGGAAGGTTTCTGCCCAGCAGCAGATTGATTAGGAGAAGAACGCTGCCGCACTTATATCCAGTGCGAACTCCGCAACACGTCCCTTCGCCGTTCACCGCGCAGTCGGCGCACTCCTTCACTATTCCGGCCCTGACCATCGCGCTCTGCGTCGCCTCAATGTGCAGATCGAGCCCGCCCAGGAGCGCGCAAACCTGTCTGTCTTGCATCAGCGACTGGCCGCACAGCTTACGAAGGAGAAGGGCTGTGCCTATCTGATCGGCTATTGTCCTTTCATCGCGGACGGTATTGATAGGAACTCCTTGATGCCGGTCTGCGCTCTCAACCGCTCAAAAATAATTTCAACGATGTCAAAGAGATTCACGGTATCTTCTCTATTATACATTTTGAGCGGTTCGAGTACCTCTCCAGAGGGTTGTGCGGAGTCGAGTCTTTACTTTTGCTATCCATAAAAACAAGCTACCCGCCGACAATAATTGTCATTGGCAGAACCGGCATTCCTAAAGATATGTCCAAGGTGAGGGTGTTGTTGACAGGATTATCTTCTCACAGTACTCTAAACTTCAGAACGCCTTGTTCATTCACCAAGTTATAGCAGAAATTGTTATGATGGCAGACCCTACGATTAGCTTTAACAGCAAGAATAAAGACCGGACCCCGTGGACGCCGTGGACGCTCTTAATCCTAACTATCGCTCTTAGTTTATTGAAAAAATACCACGGTCAACCGTAAAAACGGATTTTAGCAACTGGAATATTTCCTTTTTATTATCCGGTCGTTTGACCATTATTCTGGCATCTTTCATTACAAAGGTGAGATAAAACCCAAAATTCACTTTCTTGATTTCCAGAAACTCTCTTTCAATCGTGCCCCTCTCATCCTGGAATACAAAGCGAATCTTACGAACATCAAAATCAAGCGTCACCTCGTTGGCAAACCGCTTTTTAAACATCAGAATCACGCCATAGAACGGCAGGACAAAAAAAAGCCCATGGAAGATGGCATCCACCGTTGATAACTTCGCTATAAAAACCCCGAGTAAGCTAAACAACAGCAGGAATGCGAATGTAATCCCGTGAAAATAATTAAAGAAGATACGCTCTTCCGCCGGCATGTAAAAGGTATAGATATTTTTTGTCATAACCTGTTAGTGCAGATGTACTCCCAACTTTGCTGACAGTCTAGCCGTAAAAAAAAAGTATACCGTAATCATGAGCCGGGAAGGAGGCGGGATATCTTGCTTCACAAAGATCGTCATGAGGGCATTCTGATCCCTGCCGCTTTTTAAGGTCGCAAATTGCGACCGGTTCGATTCGTTGTTCAATGCCTGCGCAAGGCAAGTATTTGGAATTCTCGCCTCTCTTTAAGGCGCCAAAATGGCGCCATGGTTTAATACCTTTATACCGAACTTCTTCAGGCTGCAGGTCAGAGCGTACAGGGGCAGTCCCATCACATTAAAGAAATCCCCTTCTATCCTCTTGATGAGCACGGCACCAAGCCCCTGAACTGCATAGGCACCGGCCTTATCTAAAGGTTCACCTGATCTGATGTATGCCTCTATCTCATTCACACTCAGCCTCTTGAAAAAGACCTTTGACTCAACCGATGTGGTTAATTCCTTTTTAGTTGCCGTATCTATTATCGTAAATCCTGTGATTACTGAATGGGTTATTCCGCTCAGGATCTTCAACATCTCCTTTGCCTGTTCCTTATTTCGTGGCTTACCGAAAAGCCTGCCTCTCAATACTACAAGAGTGTCAGCGGCTATAACGAGAGCATTTTCATACTTGTGAGCAACATGCCGCGCCTTTTCGCTTGAAAGGAATCTGGCGAGATCATGAGGCTTCAGTCCGGGGTACATTTTCTCTTTGTAATTACTCTCATCAACCTTGAATTTCAAGCCGGTTTTTTCGAGTATTTCCCTCCTTCTTGAAGAACCTGATGCAAGTATAATTTTTCTTATATCAGACATATTGGCCCGCAACAAAACCCGAGGACCATGCCCATTGAAGGTTATATCCTCCGAGCTGTCCCGCAACATCGACGACCTCGCCTACAAAAAAAAGGCCCGGTACCTTCTTTGCCTCCATGGTTTTGGATGACAGTTCAGCGGTGTCGATTCCACCGGCGGTAATCTCTGCCTTTCTATACCCCTCGGTATCTTCGGGACGTATCGTCCATTGATGTACCTGTCGCGTTATATCCTTAAGCTCCTTTTCTGTATATCGGCATAATGGCCTTGACGGTGCATGTAATGCACACCACAGGTGGCTGAATCTCCTCGGGAGATATTCTGAGAGAAGGTTGCTCATCTCTATCCTGCTCTTGCGCTTTGATGTGAAAAGTTCATAAGCATCTCTGTCAGGCATCAGATCGATAGTGATTTCATCCCCGCGATCCCAGTACAAAGAGGCTTGCAGAATTGCAGGACCACTGAGACCTCTGTGGGTAAACAGAACTTTTCCCCGGAATTGTCTTCCTCTGCAGCTAACCGCAGCATGAAAGGAAACGCCGCTTAATTCATTGAATTTTTTCAGATAATGCCTTTCGAATACGAGAGGCACCAAAGCCGGTTTCAACCGGGTGGTCTTCAGGCCAAATCTCGCAGCAATGCGGAATCCCATGTCCGTCGCCCCTAGTTCAGGATAGGATAAGCCACCTGTTGCGATTACGAGCGACCGCGCTTCTATATTGCCGGAATTCGTTGAAATGGAAAAAAAACCTGCTCTCTTTCTTATGCTTCCTGTCCTGCAATTCAGGTATATTTCTATTCCGGCCTTATTGCATTCCTGATGCAGCATCCCGACAATGTCCGCTGACGTCCCGCGGCAGAACAGCTGTCCTTTCTCCTTTTCGTAATACGGTATCCCGTAACTTTCCAGCATGGCGATAAAATCATGAGGACTAAAACGAGCGAGTGCGGATTTGCAGAAATGGGGATTTGCAGACAGATAATGGTCGGGCCTCAGGTGTATATTGGTAAAATTACAGAATCCGCCCCCTGAAACCCTTATCTTTTTCCCTATCTTGTCCATATGCTCAAGGACGAGAACAGAGCGTTTCCTCTTCCCGGCTTCTATTGCGCACATAAGCCCGGCAGCCCCAGCTCCGATGATGACGACATCCTTTCTAAGCAGTCCCTTTTGGGCTTCTTCTATCCAGTCAAGCTTTTCTTCGGCGGAAGAACCACAAAATGCCATTATTCTTTCCTTTGACAGCCGAAAGACAAAGGGACTTCTCTTTTCATGATTGTCGTTCATCTTCTTGGTTGGAAGCGGTTCGCTGCTAATGACGCATGCTGATTAATCATGCGATTTGTCATTATTTCTCTCAGCCTGACAGCGCCATGTGGCATGAACTCCAACCACTGCCATATTTTAGTGGGTTGCGTTTTTTTGGGCAATTTGAGGGGTCTGGTGTGGGAGCGGCAGCAGAGTCCCTCAGAGAGAGCGCAGCGTTTGGAATGACAGACACCCGATATTTAATGTAAAATTATCGACATGAAGACATTTGACGACGTTGTTGAATTTCACGGGCATGCCTGTCCGGGGCTCGCGCTGGGATACCGGGTGTCGGTCTTTGCCCTGAAGGAACTTGGCGAAAGGGCGTCCGACGAGGAACTTGTGTCAATAGTCGAGAATGATTCCTGCGCTGTCGACGCGGTACAGGTAATGACCGGATGCACATTCGGAAAAGGAAATCTGATCTTCAGAGACTACGGGAAACAGGTCTACACCTTCATAAAAAGACCTTCCGGTGAAGGGATCAGAATCTCCATCGACTTCGTCCCTCCTGAAGAGACCGTGGAAGAAAGGGCGATGTGGGAGAGATATGGGGAAGGAGACCGGTCTGAAGAGGTCATCAAGGCGGTGCATGCGCGGAAGACTAAGAAGATGAACAAGATACTGAACGCAAAGGACGAGGAGTTGTTGAAAGTCTCAAGAGGCAAGATGGATCTGCCGGAAGAGGCGGCGATATACCCGAGCCTCAGGTGTGCTATCTGCGGCGAAAAGGTAATGGAAACGAGGGCGAGGGTCAGGTACGGAAAGATTGTGTGCATTCCGTGTTCGGAGAAGTAATGAATGAAAGGGGCATGGCGGATGTCACATCTGTCATACCGGCTTGTCCGGTATCTTTCTTTAGCAGGGACGGATTCCCGACAAGCGGGAATGACGGGAGTCCCTTGCCCGCGAAGCAAAGTCTTGAGGGGTGCAGGATTAAATGAGGAAGTCTGCGATGAAAGATATTATCACAAAAGCTGAAATATTGCTGGAAGCGCTTCCATACATCAGGAACTTCTGCGGCAAGATTTTTGTCATCAAATACGGCGGAGCGGCCCAGGCGAAAGACGAATTGAAGGAGTCTTTTGCAAAGGACATCGTGATGTTGAATTTCATAGGCATCAAGACCGTCATCGTCCACGGCGGAGGGCCGAAGATTTCCGCCACCATGGAAAAGATGGGCAAGAAACCTGCCTTTGTGCAGGGACAGCGCGTCACTGACAAGGAGACCATGGATATCGTGGAAATGGTCTTGGGAGGGCTCGTCAATAAGGAAATCGTCTCGCTGATAAACAGTCAGGGCGGAAGAGCGGTCGGCCTGAGCGGTAAGGACGGCGGACTGATCAAGGCTAAGAAGAAGCTGATCAGGAAACTTGTTTCAGCCGGCGGAGAAGAGGTTGTTGATATAGGCCTTGTGGGGGAAGTGACGCATGTTGACGCCGGCATTCTCGACGCCATGGGCAGCGAAGGTTTCATCCCGGTCATTTCTCCAATAGGTCAGGGACCGAAAGGGGAGACATTGAATATTAATGCCGATTATGTGGCGGCGGCAATAGCTTCGGCTCTGCGGGCGGAAAAATTCATCCTGCTCACCGACGTTGCGGGAATTATGGACAAGAAGAATGCGATAGTTTCGACCGCAACGAAACGGATAATAAAGAAGATGATCGGCGAAGGAACTATTTCGGGCGGTATGCTGCCAAAGGTTCAGGCTTGCCTCCGGGCAATCGAAGGAGGCGTGGCAAAAACACACATCATAGACGGAAGGGTGCCCCACTGCCTTCTCATCGAGATCTTCACGAAAGAGGGAGTCGGGACGGAGATACAAGGGAGTTAAAGATTCTCCGAAACGTAATCTGCTCTGAAGGTCCCGTAGTCCTATAAAAAATGCCGAAAAGAAAAAAATCTTTTGGAAACAAAATCGTCCTTATCCTGATCCTTGTTCTCATGTCTCCTTTCGTCTACTCGCTCTTTGTGCCGGACATTTCCAGGCTGAAAAAGGAGAATCCGAAGAAGACGTCTTTCATGGAATATCGCGAGAAGGAATGGAAGAGGGATGGGAAAAAATATCGTATCAGGCAGAAGTGGGTTCCGCTGTCACGCGTGTCCCCGTATCTGCTCAAGGCTGTGCTGATTGCGGAGGACGACAAGTTCTGGAGCCATGAAGGGTTCGATTACGAGGCGCTTCAGAAGGCTCTCGAAAAGGATATCAAGGCAAAAAAATTCAAACTGGGAGGAAGCACCATCAGCCAGCAGCTTGCAAAAAATCTCTTCCTTTCCCCGTCAAAAAATCCCGTAAGGAAAATTCGGGAGGCTGTACTCACATGGAGAATAGAAAGGGCTCTCAGCAAGAAGCGAATCCTGGAACTGTATGTTAACGTGGCCGAATGGGGAGACAGAGGAATCTTCGGGATAGAAAACGCGGCTCAACATTACTATGGAAAGTCGGCGTCTGCGCTAGGCCCTGAAGAAGCCGCACGTCTCGCGGCGGTCCTGCCGAATCCGAGGAAATTCAATCCCCTGGGCGACAGCAGCAGATATGTCGTTCACAGATCCAATCTCATCTATAACATAATGGTCAGGAGAGGGATCGTGGTTCCGGAATATGAGGAGGTTATTGAAGAGGTTGAGACTGGAGGAGCCGAGGAAAATGCACCGGCTGCACCGGAGACGGAAACGCCGACGTTACAGGAGTCACCTGATGCTCCGCCGATACAATAGACGGGTAGTATCGTGAAATTCTATTTCTAACCGGGATTATTCGCAAACGCATTTATGAAGGAGAGCAGATGTCCCGAAAGCTTTCGGGACTCATTCTCGGCCCGATAAGAATCGGGACCTCCGAGGTATCCCGAGAAGAATCGGGATAAAGCCGCCCCAATGCCGCATCTGCTCTCCTCGCATGATCCGAGGGTGGGGGGCATCGATGTCAAAGGCTTTCCAGCACAACGCACGCAACAGCGTAATCCTGCTCGTGGCTGAGGCTGAGATGCATCCGGGTTATACCCTTCTTCTTAACGGATTCCGCAAGTTTCCCCTCTAACCTGATAAAAGGTTTTCCTTTTTCGCTGTTTGCCACTTCGATATCGGTTAATGAAAGGGGAGCCGCTCCTCCTATCGCTTTTATGAAAGCTTCTTTTGCCGCAAAACGGGCCGCGAGAGAACGATAGGGATTTTTTCTCTCGTTGCAATACGCAATTTCACCCTCCGTGTAAACCCTCGCGAGGAACCGTTCTCCCCACTTCGCCATCGCCTGTTCAACGCGGGCTATTCTGACAATATCGATGCCTATTCCATAAATCATGATAAACTCGAACGTTTTCCAAATTTTTTAATTTAATACATCATATTATTTACCTTTGGCCTTAAGCAAGATTTTTTTTGACATAAACAGTGAAGTTGATATACTATATTCACCTAATTCTTCTTGACAAGTGCGTATGTGCCTAATATAATTAAAAAAATTGAGGTAATGCCATGACGAAGGCTGATTTGGTAGAGAAAATCTTCGAGAAGATAGGGTTGTCAAAAAAAGAAGCCCAGGAGATTATCGAAATTCTCTTCGACACGATGAGGCAGACCTTTATCGAAGGCGAGTCGGTAAAGATTTCCGGCTTCGGAACATTCAATGTCAGACAGAAGACTGCGCGCAGGGGCCGGAATCCAAAGACCGGGGACGATCTTCAGATAACTCCGAGAAGGGTTATTACCTTCAGGGCGAGCAATCAACTGAAGGACTCGTTGGAGAAAGAGTCGTTGGAAAAAGAGAATGTATAAATCGAGCCAGGAGAATCTGAAGTCACAGATTTCTTTTCCGGACAAGCTTTTCTATAAGATTGGAGAGGTCAGCAAGATCGTGGGCGTCGAACCTTATGTCCTGAGATACTGGGAAACGGAATTTTCTTTCCTGAAACCCCGCAAGAACAAATCGGGACAGAGGGTTTACATAAAGAAGGACGTTGAATTGTTACTGACGATTAAAAGACTCCTGTATCAGGAAAGGTACACCATAGAAGGCGTCAGAAAAAGACTCGGCCTTTCACCACTGCACATAGAACCCGGACCCGAACAGGAATCCCCCAAAAAAGAAGTTCGTCAACCCGCCCGGGCTATCGAGGATGTCAAGAAAAGGCTCAGGGAGATACTGAGTCTGCTTCGTTAGGTGATCTAAACAGTCGGGGCGTAGCGCAGCCTGGTAGCGCACTCGCTTGGGGTGTGAGTGGTCGCCCGTTCAAATCGGGTCGCCCCGACCATTTCAATACATACGGGTTAGGTAATCGCAGAACCTTCTTTTGATTAGTGATAATCAACTCCGCCTGCCGCAATTAAAGCAGTCATCAGGTTACTAACCCAGTCCACGCGGCTTCCTGAGTCATTCCATCAATTTCGTATCCTCATGCGAATACGCTGGGCAGCAGAAACAGAGGATTTTGAGTGGAGTGTCGCCGAGATTCTGGATTCTGTGGGCGGCGCCGGCGGGTATAAAGATGGTATCGCCGACATCAATATCTGATCTCTCATCATCCAGAAACATGAGGCCGCGTCCCTGAGTGATGTGATAGATTTCGTCGCTCTTCAAATGCCTGTGCAATAAGGTTGTTCCTCCGGCCGGAACGACCGCCTCTGCCAGGCTCTGTTTCAGATCGGGAAAGGCGTCCGGATGCATCAACTCCCGGATCGTCGAGCCATCCTTTGTGATATAAGACTGAATACTCTTATATTCGGTCTTGATCGGCACTATTCAATATGCCCCTAAGGGAAACACATCAAATTCGATTATTTGAAGACGTCATAAGGCATCGATCATCCCGCTGACAGAGGCAAGCTGTTTTTCTGCTCACTCTGGAACCTGAACCAATGAGAATTCTACTATTCACTTCTCGTTCTCTTCTTTTGCTTTCTGCCTTTCGATGTTCTATATTCGCTTATTTCCTCACAGAGTACGAGGTTATCTGAATGCTCCGGTTTTTGTGAGTATTGAATTGTTATGTCTGCAAATAGGTCAGTGCTTTCAGACCGGAGGCGACTTAGAGTCATCTGGCAATATTTCTTGTCAATCTCTATCCCGATACTGCTGCGTCCGCATTTCATGGCAGCCACCATCGTCGTACCCGTACCGCAGAAAGGGTCAAGCACTGTATCACCATTGAAAGAGAACATCCTCACAAGTCGATATGCGAGTTCAAAAGGGAAGGGGGCCGGATGGGTCATAGTCGATGCTCCCGGTATGCTCCAGAATTGCCTGAACCACTGAACATATTCGTTTTTCTTTATCATGCTCAGTCGCCGCTGTTCTTCGGATGGCCTGCGATAACCGCCGGGTTTACGCTGCATCAAGATGAATTCTATATCATTTTTTATGATTGCATTGGGCTCGTACGGCTTTCCCAGAAACTTAGTGCCATTGTTGGCTTCAAAAGAAGCGTTGGATATTTTATGCCAGATTATCGGGTTCAGATTATCGAAGCCGATTTTCCGGCAAATGACGGCTATGTCAGCATGGAGAGGCATTACAAGGTGTCTCCCATATTTTCGTCTTGATAAGCAGACATCGCCAACAACACAAACCAGGCGTCCTCCCGGAACAAGTATTCTGTGAACCTCTTGCCACACTTTTTTCAGTTCCTGAAGGAAGCGTTCATAATCTACAATATGGCCCAGCTGATCGGGATTTTCATTGTATTGCTTAAGTGTCCAATAAGGAGGTGACGTGATCACAAGATGGACAGATTCGTCATTAATAAAAGGCATTGATCGGGAATCGCCCTGTATCAGTTTATGAGACGTAATGTTTTCCCCAATTTGGCATGTCTGCATAGCGATTATTTCTTCCTGAAAGCCGAAACATGAGCAATTAATGAACGGGTATAAAGTTCAAAAGTCAGATCTTCTGCTGGTTCAGCGTAAATCCCATTTAGCCCTTCTGTTCTGGTCGACATCAGGAATGCAGAGCAATTATAGAGTCTCTCTCTCATGAGTTTTCTGCAGAATAGTTCGTAGCGCTTCGCGTAAGAGGCGTCTTTGAATTCTTTGAAAACTTCAAAGTGAGGCTCTTTGACTCTTACGGGAGCGCGCGACTCCTTGCAGTTTTCGAGCAGAAACATGTAGCCAAGCCACGGTCTGATTGTTCTGTTGAAAGCCCCTTCTCTGTAAGCAGTCCACAGGTCAAGGGCGCTTCCCATGGCCTCTTCTGTGCGATTGTTGAAATTGTTTCCAAAGGAAGGACCGACCTGTGATTTCGCTTCAAGGGCAATTAGCAACTGTCCATCCTGGACAACTAACAGATCCCACTCCTTGGTAGGCCGGAAGAACCCCGGCAGTTCAAGATATCTGTGATAGAAGATATCGCTTTCGCTAACACCAACTCGGCGTATGATGTCCGACAATAAAGTGATGAAGCCGTCCATCTGGGCGCCGCCTGTTACAGCGCCTCTCAGTCCTTGATCAGCCCGGCCGGAAGATACCTGCTTTTTAGCCTGACTCTCTCTTGTGGACCAGTATGACGATACTGCCTTCGCAACTCTACTGTGCAGGTTATCCAGAATTTCGTCGATATCCGAGTTCATCCATCTGCTATCCGCACTTTGTAAACCCGCAGTTGCGGCAGACGAGGCAGCCGCTTTCGCGTTCGATTGCGCCGCCGCATTCGGGGCATGCGCCCATGAGCATCATAACTTTATGCCCGTCGCCGTTGCCTTTATTCCCCTTGGTTCGGTATTTTTCGAGCGACTTCGCTATGGCGTCCGAACAGGAAAGGACCCTTCCCCCTTCGTGCCATATGGGAGAATGGCACATGATGCCTTTAAGCTGATTGATCACCTCGTCAGGCTCGATGTTAGAGCGGAAGGCGAGGGAGACGAGTCTGCCGATCGCTTCGGACTGGCTCGCGGCGCATCCGCCGGCTTTGCCCATGGAGGTGAAGAGTTCAAAAAGATGTCCTTCTTCGTCTTCGTTGATCGTGACATAGAGGTTCCCGCAGCCGGTTTTCAGCAGCCTCGTGGTGCCCTTGATCACGTCGGGCCTCTTCTTCGGCACAATCTTCTGCCACGAATCAATGGCGCGTTTCTCGTCCTTCCTTCCTTTGGTGAGTACCTGTTCCTCTCTGGAGCCGTCGCGGTAAACCGTAACGCCCTTGCAGCCGAGCTTATAAGCAAGGCGATAGACTTCTTCTACATCTTTTGGTGTGGCTTTGTGAGGGAAGTTCACCGTCTTGGAGACAGCATTGTCCACGAACTTCTGGAAGGCAGCTTGCATCGTGATATGCTCCTCGGGCGTTATGTCATGGGCCGTGACGAAAACGGCCTTCACATCCTTCGGCACCTCTTCAAAGTCCCGTACAGACCCTTTATCGGCGATCTTCTCCATCAGCTCCCTGGACCAGAAACCGTGTTCCTTCGCGACTTTTTCGAAGTGCGGGTTGATCTCGATCAGCTTCGTGCCTTCCATGACGGTCCTGACAAAAGACACTGCGAACAAAGGCTCGATGCCGGACGAGCAGCCGGCTATGATCGAAAGCGTTCCTGTAGGCGCTATGGTCGTGACCGTCGCATTTCTCAGCTTCCTTTTTCCGTTGTATATGCTCCCGTTGTAATTGGCAAATACGCCCCGTTCTTCAGCCAACGCGGCGGATGCGTTCTTGCCTTCTTTCTGGATGAAATCCATCACATCCTCGGCAAGACGGACCGCCCTGTCGGAATTGTAGGGGATGCCTAACTGTATCAGCATGTCGGCCCATCCCATCACGCCAAGCCCTATTTTTCTGTTTGCCTTGGTCATCTCCTCGATCTTGGGGAGAGGATATTTATTAATGTCTATAACGTTATCAAGGAAGTGCACCGCTTTCCACGTGGTATCTTTCAGCTTCTCCCAGTCGACTTCGGCGAGATCGGCAGTCCTCATGATCATTTTCGCGAGATTGATCGATCCGAGGTTGCACGACTCGTAGGGCAGAAGAGGCTGCTCGCCGCAGGGGTTGGTCGATTCGATGTCGCCGCTAAGAGGCGTAGGGTTCGAAGCGTTCACCCTATCGATGAAAACGATGCCGGGTTCTCCGTTTTTCCACGCGTGCTCTACTATCAGACTGAAGACATCCCGGGCTTTGAGCGTATTTGCCACTTTCTTCGTGCGGGGATTGATGAGGTCATATGACTTGTCTTCCTCTACCGCCTGCATGAAATCGTCTGTGATCGCGACGGATATATTAAAATTGTTGAACCTCTTATTGTCGTCCTTGCAGGTGATGAAGCTCAGGATATCGGGATGGTCGACACGCAGAATGCCCATGTTGGCGCCGCGCCTCGTGCCCCCCTGCTTTACGGCTTCCGTAGCCGTATCAAAGACGGTCATGAAAGATACCGGACCCGAGGATATGCCTTTGGTCGAGCCTACAATATCGCCGTTCGGTCGCAGCCGCGAGAAGCTGAAACCTGTTCCTCCTCCGGATTTATGTATAATTGCGGTATTCTTGACAGCGTCAAAGATCGACTCCATCGAGTCCTCGACGGGAAGCACGAAGCACGCGCTCAACTGGCCGAGCCTTCTGCCCGCGTTCATCAGGGTGGGGCTGTTCGGAAGGAAATCGAGGCCGGTAAGCATCGCGTAGAAATCTTTCTCGACTGCGGCGACTTCTTCGAAGGATTTTCCATACTGAAGATCGGCCGAGGCTATGCTTTTTGCGACCCGCTTGAAGAGGTCTTCAGGCGCCTCGACAACCTTTCCCTCTTCATTCTTCTTCAGATATCTTTTTTCCAGAACTTTTAAGGCATTTGGCGATAAATGTAGACCGTTCAATACTTCCATGACTCCCCCTTGTACAGTTTTGAGCTTTTAGGCTCTCAGCGGCTTGTTTTCCTCTGCTTTGGAGACCGGCATCGCGTGTATCTGCCTCTTCATCTCCTCGACCACGTTCTGCCCTTCTATGGGGCAGGATTTCGTGCAGAGATGCGGGCAGGAAAGGCATTCAAGCCAGTCTTTTAACCCCTTGCATGGCTCCATGAAAGAGGCCCTCCTCTCGCATTGGCTGCTTATCAAGACGTTGTATCTTATCATTAATTTCAAAACATTAAACCACAATATATTGTGGATGTCAAGAGAAAAAGTCGAAAAAATGTAACGGATTGATTTAAAAGGATTTTCGCGGTGAAGAGAGTGTTAAGGGATGGTGGAAAAGTATTTCTTTTCAAGAAGTTCGGATAAGGGAAAGATAGAGGGGACCCTGAGTCAACAATTGTGCCAATATTTGGCGCCTTTGGCGACATCCCTTGACATTGGCTTAGGCAGTATGCCGCAACGAGCCTCTCAGGGTTTTCCGCAGCGCTGACAGTTGCCACAGATCATAAGCAGTCTGCATGTTCATCCACGCCTGGGCCGACGTGCCGAAAACAATTTCGAGCCTAAGCGCCATTTCAGGGGTGATCGCTCCTCGCGCGTTCACGATCTTGGATATGGTTTTGCGAGTTACGGCCAAGACGCATGGCAGCCTGTGTTAGCGTTAGGCCCAAGGGTTCGAGCCATAGCTCCTTCAAGACTTCTCCGGGATGCGCCGGATTATGCATGCCGAGAATCCCCGCGCAGTGGCTATCGGTTGCCCTTTTCTCCGGATTAGGGATATACCGTGAGACCAAGACTTCTGAAATCCCTATCAAAGGAAAAACAAGGGATATTGTCGAGTATAACAGTGACAACAACAAAAGAGACGGCGTCACAGAAAGAAATACGCTTGTCTTTGGAGAGTTTTTTGAAAATTTCTTCTGCTGCTCGTCTGACGGAATCGTCATAATTCACAATGGAAAGGAAAGGCTTGATACTGTCAAGAAATTCAACTGCAAGGCGATAGCTTGCACGGTATCTAAGCAGAGTAACCGTCTCGCTGAGAATATCCCACGTGACGTAAAGCATGACAGAATTGGTCTTACAGTGTTGAAGGATTTCACCGGCTCTGTCGTAATTGGAGTCGTCAGGAGCTAAGGATGCAAAAAAGAACGAAGTATCACAGAAGGCTTTATTTTGAGACAGAATCATCATCGCCTTCTGCAGCATACAGATGTTCCTTGATGTTCTCAGAAACAGGCTTTGTCTTATATTTCTTGGAACCGAGCCGTTTTC
>JBFLXP010000019.1:0-17734 GCA_040757315.1 Nitrospirota bacterium | reverse complement strand
TCAGCCGGACCATCTTCAGTTCCCTATCGACCGCCATCTGGTAAAAGTTTTCGAGGTCCTTAACCCGCTTTTCTATTTCCTTTTCCGCCTTCCGCCGCTCTTCCGCTGCCAGAGCGGAGGAAACGATTCCTGCAACAGATGCGGCAAATTCTTGATCCTCCGGTGGCCAGGTTCGCGGCTCAGTGTGCTCAAGACTGAGAATGCCGATTACTTCTCCGTGGGACCGTATCGGCACGTCTGTGAGGGAGACGATCCCCAACGGCCGGAGATAGTTTTCACACCATTCATTCGTGCGCGGATCATTGACCGCGTCTTCTGCTGACAATATACGGTCCTCTTCCAGGGCCTGAAAATACCGTCTGCACCGCTGAATATCGAGACGCGCCCCCTTCTCAAAAGTATGACTGCTCAGATAATAGATCGATGCGCACGATATCCCTTTTCGGTCTTTGTCAACCAGCCAGATACTGCCTCTTTCCACACCCAAAACCTGAGAACTGATCAAAATAACCATTTTGAAGAACGTCTCCATGTCATCGATTCTGAGCTTGGTCAGCTCAAGCAAGGCGGCCTGATTCAGAAGCAGACGTTCCACTCTCTTGTGTTCGAGATCCCCGGCTTTCCTCCGTTCCCTCCTTTCCTCTGCCTCGCTCAGCGTTCGCTTTATGAATTTCACGAAGAAAGCCATGCCCGTATCAACCGCCTCCCTGCTCAGACGCGGAACTCTTTCAAGCGCAGCGATATATTCGTCTTCGTTATAACCGAACTGCCGTGCCTGCGACCGGAAAAGAGCATAGTCCAGAGGCTCATCATCAAAGAAGAACTGACCGGTGAAGACGTTGGCCACGTGGCGACCGCCCACCACAACAGGCGTCGCCGCGTCCCACATGTTGTTCTTGCACTTGTACAACCTGAAGTCGCCCGGGGAGACGCCGGCAGATAGTTTCAGGTCGCTTTCTGTGCAGTTCCTGCAGCTTTCGGGATGAACCCGATGGAATTTCGTGCAGATATCCTGCCAGCCAACGCCGACCATCACCCTGCCTTTAAGATCGATTATGCTCATTGGAATATGAGCGAGTTTGTAGAAATCGTCCATAAGTGATTGAATGGCCTGAATATCAATAAGGTCGGCGAGTTCCAATTCCTCCGGACCGCCTTCGGCGGAAAGAACTGCCTCCGCTTCGGGTTTAGTGCTTTGCTCGCGCTCGTACTCGACTCTTCCGCTCAACTCGTGATCTGTAACATCAGATGAAATGCTTATATTTCTATTCACGATTTATCCCTAACTCCCTGAAAATTATTGGAGTCTGTTTACAGTTGCCGGTCTTCGATCTCCCATCGTTTTCTACTTTCGACTGACAAAAATATTTGTGAACAAACTATTTTTGGATTATTAATTTATTTTATAGGTAATTCTATTTATTGTTGAATAGGGAGTGTTTGACCGACAATGTAGGGAATGTTTGACCGACTTGGCTTAAGATGGGGGCGAAGAATTCATGAGGAGCCGATCACTCGGCTCCGGTCAGGCCGTGTCTGATGGCAAACTTCACGAGAGAAGGCAGATCATGCACTTCGAGTTTCTCCATGAGCCGGCTCCTGTAAGTCTCGACCGTCTTTGGAGAAAGGTCGAGTATCTTTGCTATCTCCGCGCTTGTCTTACCCTCGACGACCATCTGCAGTATCTCACGTTCCCGGTCACTAAGACGTTGGAGGGGGCTTTCCGGCGCCACCTCCCGTTTGTGAACATAATCATCAATAACGTGATCGGCTATCTGCTGACAGAGATAACGTTCTCCGGTGTGAACAGAGCGGACCGCTTTCACCACTTCGAGTCCAGCCGACTCTTTCAGGAGATAACCCACTGCCTTGGCCCTGAACGCCTGATATACGTGCTCGGTCGTTGAATACATTGTAAGGATGATCACCTTGGCCGAAGGGTTGTTCTTGAGTATCTGCTTTGTTGCGTCGATACCGTTTAGAGCCGGCATGGAGATGTCCATAATTGTGACGTCGGGATTCAACTCCCGCACAAGCTTCACTGCCGCGCGGCCGTCGGCAGCCTCGCCTATCACTTTAATGTCGCCCTGTGCCTCCAGGATCATACGGAGACCGTCCCTTACCATAGCGTGATCATCTGCTATGAAAACCGTTATAGGCAATAAAACCTCCGCATTCCGCGATTGTCAGCTTCTCTTGACATCAATAATAACACGTGTCCACCGTCCCGGAGACGATTCGATTTTCAGACTTCCACCGATTGCGGCAAGCCGCTCTTCCATAGATGCAAGACCCAACCCCTGTTTTTCACTCCGCTGCCTGGCCGCAGCAATATCAAGTCCTTTGCCGTTGTCGGAGACCGTAATCGTCACATTCTCCGCCGCGTCTTCTATCGCAATAATTGCTTCGCTTGCTCCAGCGTGCTTGGCGATATTAGTCAAGGCCTCCTGAATAATCCTGAAGAGAACGGTTTCTGTATTCAAAGGAAGACGAGGCATTATGTCATCTCCCTTCACGAGGGTGTTTATCGTGGTCCTTCCCGCGAAAATGTCCGCGTACCACCTGAGAGCCGAAGACAGTCCGTACTCGTCGAGCAGTTCGGACCTCAGGTCGGTCATGACGTCGCGGATGCCGGCGGCAATGGATTTCACAAGCTCCTGTGAATCCGCAAGGCGAGACATGACCTTCTCTTTGCACTCTTGCGACAATTGTGATTCTATGATACTCAGATTTATCCCGAGAACGGACAGATTCGGGCCGACTTTGTCGTGCAGCTCACGCGCCAGTTTCTTCCGTTCCTCTTCTTCAAGTTCGGACATTCGCAGCGACATTGCGCGCAGCCGCCGGCTGCCCTGCCGCAGTTCTTCCTCCGTCTTCTTGCGCTCTGTGATGTCGCTGTAAATCGCGATAATCTCCCCCGACGGCAGTTTGAACACGTAATTCCTCACCCATAAAGTATGCCTGTCGTCTTTGTAAATTGCCTCCCTGTGATGTTCCGATTTTCCCGTCCGCCACACGCGGCGGAATACCTCCAACAGACCAAACTCCGCGGCGCCGACGCCCGGGAAGACGTCGGTCACCCGGCGCCCGATGATATCCCTTTTCCTGACCTCACCGATCCTTTCGCCGGACCTATTCATGTCCTTGAAGACGAAATCAGCTCCGTCGTCCACCGCTTCGTAGATCGCTACCCCGTCGGCCATATTCTCATAGACTTCCCTGAACCGAAATTCGCTTTCACGCAGTGCTTCTTCGATCTGCTTTCGCTCTGTGACGTCTCTGAAAATACCGAGAAGACATTTTTCTCCTGAAAGCGTCACGTGCGATGCGCTGATGTCGGCATAGAACACGCTCCCGTCTTTTCTTTTGACGGGAATGTTATGGTTTTCGGTAGCATCTCCTCGGGCCAGTTCCTCGAATTGTTCAATGATATAAGGAACATCTTCTGCCGGATGAATGTCGGGGACGGACATCCCCTTCAATTCTTCGAGATCATACCCCAACATTCTGCACATCGTGGGATTGGCGGTCAGAAATCGCCCGTCCATGGCTGCTACCAGCATACCGTCAACTGCATTTTCGATGAGTGTTCTGCAATTCTTCTCGTTTTCGCGCAAAGTATCTTCCATCGTCTTGCGCTGGGTAATGTCGACAACCAGGGCAAAGAAACCCTTGATGTTTCCTTCTTCATCGGTGTCAGGGACATATTCAGCAGACACCCAGCGGGGGCCGCCATTCGCGTACGGAACTGACATCTCATAAGCTACTCGCTGTCCTTTCAGGGCATCTTCGATATGGTTCCTGATCATCTCATATGCTTCTTTACCCAGAATCTCGCTGTAGTGCTTTCCAATGACTTCTTCCGGGGGTTTGCCGAACCATTTTTCATACTGCCTATTGACGAACCTGTAATAGCCGTCCTTGTCTACATAGGAACAGAGTGCGGGAAACTTGTCGAATATTGAGAGGATCTCTTTGTTGTGTTCAATCAAATTCTCGTGTGACCTCATCATTCTATCAAAATATCATTAATCTTCAGTCTCTTTCTCGGCGGCGGTGATTCGGCCGGAAATCCGATCGGCAGCAGAGCGACGACATGAATATTCTCGTCCCAGCGGAACATAGCTCTGATCATCTGTTCGTCAAGCAGTCTCACCCAACAAGTGCCGAGTCCGAAGTCCAGCGCCCGCAGCACAATGTGTTCAATGGCTATCGCAACGTTGAAGGCAATACGCGGGGCAATCTCCGTCACGCGCATCCTTTTCATTCTGTCCGTGCGTTCAGTGATTATCCGAACGATTCTGTCTTCGACTGCTCCCGTCCTGCCGAGATCCTGAATACATGAAACTGTGCCGTCAAGGTAGCTCTTGATATCAGCACAACAGATCAGCACCACAGGGGCCTTCGCCACAAAGGACTGCCGATGAGCAGCGTCTGCAAGCCTCATTTTTGTCTCGCTGTCTTTCACGACCTTGAATCGCCACGGCTGAGCATTGCATCCGGAAGGGGCCAGCCGGGCAGCGTCAAGAAGTTCCCTTATGCATTCCTCGGGCACGGGGTCGGGCTTGAATTTCCTTATGCTCCGTCTTTTTTCAATCGCTTCTTTCGTTGTTAACATGACGTAGAATTTACCGTTGTTACTTTCCCGCAACAACCCCGACTTTTTCACCGATCTTCATGCCGAATTCGGATGCTGCGCTCCCCCGGTTTGTGAAAAACTCGAGATACCCGAAGCTGTTGATCAATGAGTAGACGCCTCTGTTTTCCGCCTGGGAATAATGGGTCTTGAAGGGCGCCTCGTTGCCCTTGATCATGATCTTCACCGCGCCGCCGGGGTTATTTTCCACGATATCTTCCACCTGCTTCCTCCGGATATTGGATATGGCATTGCCGAAGTTGTCTATGTAAATAATTTCCCCTTCGATAAGGTGTTTCGCCGGGGCAAAAGGCTTCGGGATCGGCAATGTGAGGTAGTCTGTGATATGGTCGCCGAACTTTACTATATCGATGCCTTTCGAAAGCCATGCGGCCACGGGTGCGAAGATGTCTCTTCCGTGAAAAGTGGAACTTCTGTTCGGAAGAAAATAATGTTCGCTCGTAACATGGATCACCTCGATGCTTTCCGCCGCAAGATACACGCGGGAAAAAATTCCGTTATCCGGGCCTACGAAGTAATGACGCTCGGTCGCAACGATGATAGGCCTGCGGGAAGAACCCACGCCGGGATCGACAATTGCCAGATGAATACTTCTCGGCGGAAATGTTGCGAAACTCATTTCGAGCGAACATGCAGCTTCAAGAACGTTCTGCGGAGCAATATTATGGGTGATATCGACGATGGTGACGGCGGGATTGATGCTGATGATTACTCCCTTCATAATTCCCACGAAAGGGTCTTTGCACCCGAAATCGGTCGTCAGCGTTATGACGGGACTAGCTTCCACGCAGCCTCCCTATTATCTCCATTATATTATTTATACCCTTTTTTCCAAGATATGTCACGATGCCCCGTACGATTTCCCCGGCGGCCCCGGGATTAATGAAATTCCCTGTGCCCACCTGTATCGCCGAAGCGCCGGCCAGCATGAATTCTATACCATCTTCGGCTTTAACTATGCCGCCGATGCCTATGACCGGAATATTCACGGAATTCGATGCTTCCCAGACCATTCTTAGGGCAATCGGCTTGATCGCCGGACCGGACAATCCTCCCGTCACGTTTGCCAGTTTCGGCTTCTGCGTTTCGATGTCGACGGCCATGCCGGTTATAGTATTGATCAGTGAAATTGCGTCGCTTCCCGCTTCTTCCGCCGCCCGCGCAAATTCGGGGATACTCGATACATTAGGTGACAATTTAGTAATCACCACAGCTTTAGACACCGACTTCTTGACCTTTGAGACCAGTTTCGCCAGAACTTTCTTATCCGTCCCGAAGGAGATGCCGCCTTTCTTCACATTCGGACATGATACGTTCAGCTCGATACCGTCAATCCCTGCGTCATCAAGAATTCCTGCGAGTTTGACGTAATCCTGCACCGTGCTGCCGAAAATGTTGGCAACGACTTTCGTGTCGAACTGTCTCAGATAGGGCAACTTTTCCTTCAGGAATTTCCTTATCCCCACGTTCTGAAGGCCGATGGCGTTAAGCATGCCGCAGGAAGTCTCGCAGATCCTCGGAGCCGGATTGCCTTCCATCGGTTTCAGTGACACGCCTTTGGCCACGACGGCGCCCAAAGCATTCAGGTCAAGGAATTCCGCGTACTCTTCACCGTAGCCGAAAGTACCCGATGCGGTCATGACGGGATTCTTGAGTGTCAGCTTGCCTATAACGACTCGTAGGTCCACACAATCTCCTCGATCGGAAAGACCGGGCCTTCCTTGCAGACCCGCTCGTTACCCCTTATAGTTTTCACGGCACAGCCGAGGCATGCTCCGAAGCCGCAGGCCATGCGCTCCTCCAGCGATACATATCCTCTCAATCCCCTATCTTTAGCGATTCTCGACAGCGCTTTAAGCATCGGTTTCGGACCACATGCATAAAGCACGGGAGAAGCGACTCCCGACAGATCGGCGCCGAACAGTTCGTTGAGAGCGTCGATCGCCGTGCCTTTCAAACCACACGAACCGTCCTCGGTGCAGTCGATGCATACGATGTCCCCCTGTTTCAGCCCCTTCAATTCATCAATAAGGACCATGTCCTCCCTGCATCTGGCGCCGTATACCATATAGGCTTTTCGAGACAGGTGCTCGGCAAGCGAAAAAACGGGCACTATGCCGGTGCCGCCTGCTACAAGAACGGGCGTGTCCCTGCGCCTCGGTTTCGGATAACCCTTCCCGAGCGGACCGATCATCCGCAATATCCTGCCCGGCTCAAAATCCCTCATCAATGCGGTGCCTTTACCCCTCACAGCATAGAAAAACTGGATTCCATCTTGGGTCATACGAAGATAGCTGAACGGACGCTTTAGAAGCGGGTCGTAGGATCCGCCAACCTCTATCATGTAAAACTGCCCGGGGGTCGGTTTCAGCGTCTGTTCCAGGGGCTGGATGGTGAGAACAAGATTATTGCTGTTAAGGCGGGTATTGCTCAGTACTTTTGCACTGAAGTATCTATTCAAATCTTATCTCTAAGATCTCGTACTCCAGAGTTTTCGCGGGGGCCTTGACGGTCACGACGTCTCCGATTTCCTTGTTGAGCAGAGCCCTTCCTACGGGCGAACTGATTGATATCCTGCCGTTTTTCGCATCAGCCTCTTCGGGACCCACGAGCTGGAATGTCTTCTCCTCACCAGTATCGGCATCCGCAACCTTGACCCTGGCGCCAAAAGCGATCCTGTCCTGCGATATTTTCGAAGGGTCGATGACATCGGCAAGAGCGAGTTTCGTCTTCAACTCCTGTATCCTTCCCTCGATGAATGACTGCCGTTCCTTGGCGGCGTGGTATTCAGCGTTCTCGGAAAGGTCGCCGTGGGCCCTCGCCTCGGAGATATCCTTTATATTTTTCGGCCTGTCGACTCTCAGAAGCTTGTCAAGTTCCTCCTGGAGCTTCTGATAGCCCTCAGGAGTAATGGGCATTCTTTTCAGCAAAATAATTACCTCCTTGAAATGAATTAATTTAACACTTTTTTCTCGTATTTTTCTATATTAGTGTACGGAAGCGGAGGTGAAAGTTAAGTACAGCATCTAATAAATGAACCGACCACCATCATGAAAACAGACAGTAAAAGAATGGTGCTCGTGAGAATTGTGTGACTGAGTAAGGATCAAAATAAACCAGACACGGGGACACAGAGCCTGTCCAAAAAACTAAGAATTAAGTCTTCCGTCATTCCCCGACTTGATCGGGGAATCCAGTGTTTTCAAAGACTTCTGGATTGTCCGGTCAAGCCGGACAATGACAAAAATGGGAGTTTTTAGATAGGCTCCACAGAGAAAGCCTATATATGAATTACTTTCAATCTTCAAGTTGTCTGCGTGCCTCTGTGGTTATACTACCCACAGGAATGCCGGAAGAGACAAAAGAATAAAGGAGCAAGAAATGCGATTCTCTGAGATGCTTATACCGACCTTGCGCGATGCGCCGGCGGATGCGGAGGCGGCCAGTCACATCCTTATGATACGGGCAGGCTATGTCAGGCAGCTTGCCGCGGGACTCTATATTTATCTGCCCCTCGGACTTAGGGTGACGAGGAGAATACACAAGATTCTCCGTGAAGAGATGAGCGCCATAGGCGCGCAAGAGATAGCTCTGCCTGCGCTGCACCCGGCGGAGATTTGGCAAGAGACGGGCAGATGGTACGAGATCGGGGACGAAATGTTCCGGCTCAAGGACCGGACGGGACGTGACATGTGCCTGGGCATGACGCACGAGGAGATCATGACATGGCTCGCTTCGAGAGAGATCCGGTCCTACCGGGACCTCCCGCAGATCTGGTATCAGATTCAGACGAAACTGAGGGACGAAGCGCGGCCGAAGAGCGGCGTGCTCAGGACCAGAGAATTTCTCATGAAGGACAGCTATAGTTTTGATGCCGACGAAGAAGGGCTTGAAAAGAACTATCAACTGCATGCCGAGGCTTATAAGAAGATATTCGCGAGGTGCGGGCTCACATTCCATATGGTGCAGTCGGACCCCGGGATGATGGGGGGAGCGGCGTCCCACGAATTTATGGCGCCCAGCCCTGCAGGAGAGGATGAAATCGTTCTCTGCGATTCCTGCGGGTATGCCGCAAATATTGAGCTTGCCCGATCCGATGCCAAAAAGCCTGACGGTGTGGATTGGCTCTACGAGGAAGTTCACACGCCCGAGAAGAGGACCGTCGGAGAGGTCTCGAGATTCATGAAGCTGGGACCGGAGTATTTCATCAAGAGTCTTTTGTTCATCTGCGACGGAGGTCCGGTTTTAGCTCTGGTGCGC
Organism: Nitrospirota bacterium; assembly: GCA_040757315.1. Lineage (GTDB taxonomy): Bacteria > Nitrospirota > Thermodesulfovibrionia > Thermodesulfovibrionales > SM23-35 > JAKLQR01. The sequence goes on along the minus strand of JBFLXP010000019.1, from coordinate 8,817 downwards.
GGAGACCAGGAACTTCACGAAAAAAAACTTGCCCGGGTCATCGGTAAACACAGACCAGCCCAGAAGGCGGAGGTGAAGGATATCCTCGGCGTGGAAGCGGGATTCATCGGGCCTATGAACCAGCAGGTGAAGATTATCGCCGACACCAGTCTGAGCGAAGGGGTGTATGTCAGCGGTGCCAATAAACCTCATTACCACGCAAAGGGCATCAGGCCGGAAAGGGATTTTTCCGCCGAATGGCATGATATTCACAAGGCGAAGGAAGGGGATCTATGCACGAAGTGCGGCTCCCCCCTGAGGAGTGAACGGGTCATCGAAATAGGGAATATCTTCAGACTCGGCACAAAATACTCCAAGGCTCTTAAGGCGTTCTATCTGGATGAAGACGGACAGGAAAAACCGGTAGTTATGGGAAGCTACGGCATAGGGCCCGCCCGGATCGCTGCCGCGGCGATCGAGCAGAACCATGACAAGGACGGCATCGTATGGCCCCGAAGCATAGCGCCCTTTGATGTCGAAGTACTCCCACTAAATGTGAACGATGCAAGGACGGTCGAGACTTCGGAAAAGATTTATCGGGAATTGTCGGAAAAAGGCATTGAAGTCCTGATCGACGACCGTGACGAGAGGGCAGGGGTGAAGTTCAAAGACGCCGATCTGATCGGTGTTCCCACCCACATTGTTATCGGGGAAAAGAACGTGAAAGACGGTGTCGTCGAGATAAAGGATAGAAAGACGAAAGAGACGGAGAAGGTCAAGGTCGAAGAAGTGATGGGGAAGGTTTTTTTGTTGTAGGGGCACGTTGCAACGTGCCCCTACCGTGGATTACATTTCCAGTCGGCAATTGCTACTGGACCGTACTCAGAAATTCATCGTGAGTAATGACCGACCCGAACATGGGGAAGATGTTCTGTTCCGCATAGTCCTGCCAGGACCTGGATCTGCAGGCCGTGCAGTCTTTGAGGACAATGATCTCGTAGCCGGCATCATAACCGGCCCGCACCGTCGATTCGACGCATACATTCGTCAATAGCCCTGCCGCCGCGATAGTGTGAATGTTTCTGTCCTTCAACAGCTTGTCGAGGTTCGTGTGCCTGAAGCAGCTCAGGCCGGTTTTGCCCTCGACGTCCGTGATATAGTCCTTGAAAGGTTTAAATTCGTCGATCAGTTCGGCTCCGAGAGTCCCCTTGAGAAATGCTTTCATCTCCTTGATGTTTTTCAGGATGCCGACAGGATTTTCGAGTTCCGGATAGCCCGGCGAAAAGACGATTGACGCGTTAAAAACCGGAATCTTCTTGTCGCGGGCCCGCTTCAAAAGGTCAATCGTGTTCTCGATGATCTTGTAAGGCGCAAGCATATCCTTGACCAGGGCGTGAAGTTTTCCATCCGGTGAGCAGAATTCCTTCTGATATCCAGTCAGAACAACTGCGACTTCATTCGCTTTCATGTAACTCCCTCCTCATTTTTTTTGTTATGAGTTTTTTCTCAAAATGATATGAGACCCTGAAATGACGCTAAAACAGCTCAGAACATGGTCTAGGGTGACAGAGACACAATCGTGCCATAAGGCGCAACAAAGGATATTTGTCCCGTATGTGTCGATTCACCCCCTTACCTTAATCTAACATTTCTCTCAGATGTTCCGCGAAACCTATGCCAAAAATAGCAAGTTCTGTACCACGAGATATCAAAGCCGATGGAACGAGATATCGAGGGGTTTATGCTAAAATTGTTCTGAATGTGAGAATGGTCTGTCTCGAATTGATAATTGATAGAGGAAAGGGGGATTTATGATAGCAGTCCTTGTCATTCTTGGAATTTTCGTCGCTTTTGTCGCCTATGCCATTGCGCTGTACAACAAACTCATCCGGCTCAGGAATACGGTGCGGTCATCGTGGTCTGACATAGACGTTCAGTTGAAGAAACGGTACGACCTTGTTCCAAACCTCGTGGAGACGGTGAAGGGTTATGCTTCGCATGAAAAATCCGTGTTCGAGAATGTTACAAAAGCAAGATCCTTGGCCATGCATGCTGCAACTCCCGCTGATAAGGCCAAGGCGGAGAATTTCTTGTCTGACACCCTGAAGAGTCTCTTTGCTCTTGCAGAGGCATATCCGGATCTGAAGGCCAACGCGAATTTCATGCAGTTGCAAGCTCAGTTGAAGGAACTGGAAGACAATATCGAATACGCACGACGGTACTATAACGCAGTGGTCCGGGATTTCAACATAACGGTCGAATCTTTCCCCTCGAATATTGTTGCGTCTTCCTTCGGCTTCAAACAGGAAGAATTCTTCGAACTTGAAGCCCCGGAGGTTGAGAGGAAGCCTGTGAAGGTGAGTTTTTGATGAAGAGGAGTGTCGTACTCCTTCTCATTGTAGTCTGCACCGGATTCTTTCAGGGCGCTCCTCTGTCGGCTCAGGACTTTGTGATCAGTTCATTTCAATCCTATATCACTATACAGGAAGATTCTGCACTCACGATACAGGAGACTATCGAAGTCGAATTTCAGAGGCCGAAACACGGTATCTACAGGGAGATTCCTTTCAAATACGAAGACGAACGCGGCAGGACGGTCAGAACGCCGATCTCGGTTCTATCCGTGACCGACCTTTCCGGAAGAAACTGGGACTACCGGGTAAAGAGAGAGGGGAATGTTGTAAATATCAGAATTGGTGATCCGAACTCATATGTCGAGCGTCGCCAGACATATCTGATTACGTACAGTGTAAAGAATGCGGTACTTTTCTTCGAAGACCATGATGAACTCTACTGGAATGTGACCGGAAACTACTGGTGGGCGCCCATCGATGAGGCCTCAGCAGCGGTAACTCTATCAGCGAGAAACAAAAGCCGCAATCTGTGGGCTGCCTGCTATACAGGCGGGATCGGTTCAAAGGAATCTGCCTGTGGGTATGAGGCATCTCATAATTCCGCAGCATTTCATTCAAAGAGAAATCTGCATTCCAGGGAAGGGCTGACCATAGCATTCGGGTGGGACAAGGGACTTGTTGTCCCTCCGTCAGCCTGGAACAAATTTCTGTGGGCGCTCAATATCGGAGAAAACTGGATTTTTGTATTGCCTTTCTTCTCTCTTATTTTCATGATCACCTTCTGGCGTTCACGCGGGAGAGACCCGAAAGTCAGAGAATCTGTTACAGTCATGTATCAACCTCCTGAGTACAAAAACACTCCCCTGACACCCGGAGAGATGGGAATTCTGGTCGACGAAAAACTCGATCCCAGGGATATTACCTCAACGATTGTAGGCCTCGCGGTAAAAAGATACATTACGATTGAGGAATCGAAGACCGACGGCCTGATCTTCGATTCCACCGATTACTATCTCAAGAGACTGAAAGAGTCTGACGAAAGTCTCAGCCCTTTTGAAAGAATTCTTATGACGAGCATTTTCCCGTCCGAATTGCCGGTGCCGGGCAGACTGGTGTCTGAGCTGAAAAACAGCTTTTATAAAAACCTTGATCTCCTGAAAAGCACGCTCTACGGCGAGCTTGTAGGCAAGAAATATTTTCTTGTCAGCCCTGATAAAATCAGGAAGGTGTATATGACGGCCGGTGCAGTGCTGATGGTTGTCAGCGCTCTTCTCTTCATGTGGTTTGTCCCGTCCCTGAAGAGCATGCTTGCAGGGTTTCTTGCCGGTCTCCCTGTGCTGGCATTTGCGAGGATAATGCCCGCGAAAACAAAGGCAGGGTCCTCAGCATACATGGATATTTTGGGATTCCAGGAATTTATGGGACGCGCAGAAAAGGACAAACTGCAAAGGATGGGCGACAAGGAGCTGTTTTCGAAGTTTCTCCCTTACGCCATAGCACTCGACGTGGTGGACAACTGGGCAAAGGCGTTCGAAGGGATTTATCAGGAGCCGCCTGAATGGTATACGTCGCACGCGGGTGTAAGGATGTTTAACGCGCATGCCTTTTCCCGCTCGATAAATTCTGCGACTTCGAGTCTGGCCGCCGCGATGTATTCGGCCCCCAGGGGAAGCGGCATCAGCGGAGGAGGAGGTTTCGGTGGAGGTGGTTTCTCAGGCGGAGGCTTCGGCGGAGGGGGAGGCGGAAGCTGGTAACCGCTCCGCTCTCCGATGTCATTCCGGCTTGACCGGGATCCTTCTTATTGCAGCAAAGTTTTGGGAGAAGAAACACCGGACAAGTCTGCAACTATCAGTATGGAATCAAGCGAATAAATTTTATCTGCGTGACGGAACCGATAACTATCTTTTCTTAAAAATCTTTTCGATGATCTCCGGGAACTCTTTCTTGAAGTCCGGATGCGCCCTGCCGAGGAAAAGCTTCAATCCCTTTATTTCGCTTTTCATGTCCTCAACCTCTTTGAGCGCTTTCTGCAAAATTTCTATCTTTTCCGTGAGCGTAGCCAGTTCTCGTTCAAGCAGCTTGATTTTTTCGTTTAAGACGATTTCTTCCTTCAATTCATCCTCCCTGAATGGAATTCATAACATATTGAATGCTGATTTATAAACAGTCTCAGAATATTATTCACAGATTGTATTCTCTTTGTCTGTCATGCCGGAAGTCCTCAATCCGGCATCCAGCGACTTCAAAGCAACGTCACTGGATTCCGGCTCAACACACTGCCGGAATGACGGCACTGTGAAGACTATTATGAGACCCTTAATAATTGGTGTCATTATCCGGCTTGACCGGATAATCCAGCTTGTGTAGTGCGGCATAAATCTATTTACATAAAAGCTTTGAAAAAATCCATCTGTCGTCATTCCCGAGGTAGTAATCGGGAATCCATTGTCTTTAAAAAACAAAGAGTTTGGATTCCCGCCTTCGCGGGAATGACGGCTAAAAACACTTCAACATATGTAAAGAAGCGTTGGCCGCACTACACTAGTTCTTTCCTCTGGATTGCCCGATCCCTCCAAAAAGACCGGCGGGCAAGCAAGTCGGGCAATGACGGAAACTTAAGTTTCTCAGATCATTAGAATTAATATCATAATACCATAATCAACTACGCCCCATATTTTGATCGCGCTCTTTTCCTCTTCTTGGATTTCTGTTTCCGAATCTTCTCAAGTGCGGAGTCGACCCCGGCAGCCGGCCCGGTCAGGCTTTCGATACGCTTCACCATCTCCCGCCGGGCGAGAAAACGGTTGATGGATTGACTCCTGTCCTTCATGCATTTGACTTCTATTCCCGTCGGGACATGCCTGATGTAAACACACGTAGCCGTCTTGTTGACATTCTGTCCCCCGTGGCCGGATGAACGGACGAACTTCTCCTCGATGTCCTTTTCGAGAATTCCGAGCGCTTCCATCCGCTCTTTCAGCCAGGCGTTCTTCTCTTCGCTGACGGCAAACGTGAGCATACTCATTCCTTGTCAGTCAACAGCCAGTAGTAAAGAGGTACAGCGCGAATGTTAATCTTTTCCACTTCAAAATCTTGAGAGGTGTCGTTTGTTATGATGATGCCGCGTTTCAAGCGGAATTCTTTGCAGGCATCGACAATCCCCCTCATTTCACGCTTTTTTGTTTTTTCGTCCGCAAGAGTTTGGGACACCTGTATCACTTCCGAAACATTGTTGCCTTCCTTTACGACAAAGTCACATTCGTATCTTCCCCTAAAAAAATAGATGTCTTCACCCCGCCTTCTCAGTTCAAGAAAAACTGCTTGCTCTATTGCCTTGCCCCTGTCATCGGAAAATCTAAAATTTACGGCATTGAGAAGACCGTTGTCTATGCAATAGACCTTCCGCTCCCCAAGTTCGCGGCTGACAAATTTACGGGCATATTTTCTTAAAACAAACGCAAGATAGATGCTCTGACAGGCGTCCAGATATTCGTACAATTGGTTCTTTCCTATTTTAAAGCCCGATGATTTCAATTCATTATAAATAGTATTGACCGACAGTTGTTTGGTTGAAGAAGCAAGCACTCTCTTTATAAAAAACTTTAAAACGGCGGCGTTCTTTATCTCGTATCGTTCCACAAGGTCTCTATAAATCATTACATTGAAATATTCTTGAAGCACCTTTTCCCTCAATTTGTCGTCATATCTGACAACCTCGGGGAATCCTCCATTATCGAGATAGTTGTGAAGACTGTTGTTGATCTTCGCCAGCGATCCGGAACTATGAAGGTCTATGCCGACTTCATTGAAGCGGAGATACTCCCTGAAGGAAAGCGGAAAAACTTCATAGCTCAAAGTCCTCCCCCGGAGGCTTGTCGCAATATCGACGCTCAAGAATCTTGAATTGGAGCCGGTGATGAAGATATTCCTTGTTATCGAATCATAGACCCTTCTGATAAATTTTTCCCAGTTCTGAACATTCTGGATCTCGTCGAATATAAGGTAACATTCCTTCAGGTTCAAGTCGGGATAAAGCTCTCTGTACGCCTGCAGAATCAGGTCAAGTTCGCCGGTTTTCAAATCCAGTCTCTCATCTTCGAAATTCAGATAAAGGACATTTCTCGTGTCGAGACCTTCTTTCTTCAGTTTTCTGATCGAATTCAGAAGAAGCGAGGTCTTCCCGCTTCTTCTTGCGCCGATAAGGGAAATGATCTTGCCGGAGGATAAAGGCACTTCGATATCCCTGTCAATAAATTCCGCCAGGGGTGCAACGTGAAAATCTCTTATGATTCCTTTGAGTAAATCTTTCTTCACAATGAGGAAATTATATGCAATATTTTCTCTATTGTAAAGAAATAAATATCAGAAGCCGACGATGCTCAAGCTAATCACCCAAAAAGGATGCTGTTGTAAACATGCGTAAAATGCTATTCCAGAATGGTTGGACTGGTTTCTTGGCGACCTCGTGTTGACCCCGTAGGCCTCTCATGAGGCCGTATACCGGGCGCGTAAATACGGCTTCATCGGTTCCCGTGCACGAAAAAGATATCCCCTGGTACGAACCGTTAGCTTGACCGGAGCCGCTTAGATTGATCGTCTCCTTGTCCTGGCTGATTGTTCCCGTCGCGGAATAAGTGTTCTGTGTGAGATCAACCCCGCCGACGAGCGGAACGACGAATTTCCCGGACACCTCGACGCTGTTGCCGGTGACCGTGCCCGAACGGGAGACGTCGAAGGTCGGCTCAGTCCAGCTAATTTTACAGCCATCCTGGGTAATGAATATGGCGCCGCTTCCACTCACATGTTCCGTTTCTGAGTCTCCGCCATATGTACAGGTTACGGTCCCGCTGTTTTCGTAATCCCATTCGCCTGAGATGTCGGGGCATTCTTTGCCGCCCCCGCCGGATGAATTATCGCCGGATGACAGTCTCACATTCACGGCGGCTTTCTTGGGATCGTTGGAAGAAATAGTCATCGTGGCACTCTTACTTCCGGCAGATGCCGGGCTGAATGTGATATTAACGGTGCATAAACTATCGTTCGGCACTGTTGAACAGTCGTTTGTCTGACTGAACTCGGCCGCATCGGTTCCCGTGATGGCTATCGTGTTTACTTCGAGGTCCGATATGCCGGTGTTTCTTATGGTTACTGGTCTACTCGAAGCGCTTCCAACCGGGACGGAGCCGAAATTGACCGATTTGGGAGAAACGGAGATTTTCGGCGGAGCAGCTTTCCCTGAAAGGTTAACGTTGACGGTCGGCTTCCGTAAGTCATTGGATGAAACGCTCATAATTGCATTCTTCTTGCCAAAGGGCAGGGCGGGAGCGAATCTCACGGCAATCGGACATGAACTTTTAGCCGGTATAATCGAGCAATCATTCGTCTGACTAAACTCGGCTGCATTCGTCCCGGTGATGGTTATGGAGTTAACAAAAAGGTCTGCTTTCCCTGTATTCGCGATAGTCACAGTAACAGGATCGGATATGCTTCCAACCCGCAAAGGGCCAAAATTGACTGACTTGGGACTGACGGATATTTTCGGTTTCCCCGATGCTCCCTGGGTAGAACTGAAAGAAATTAGTTCTGCCGGGGCATTGAGTTTGGAGAGATCATTATCCGGATCGCAAACGAACGCACAGCCTAAACAATCCGCCGGATTCGCGTCTGTTCTGTGCATTTTCACCGGACCGATTCCTTTTGCAAGCCAGAGATTCGTCTTATATGAGCAGCTACCATCGTCATGATGTATCATCGCTTCGATGTTAAGTGTCGTGAATGTTCCTGCTGGAACCGTTATCGTTTCTATACCGACAAGAGTTACATCGAAGAAAGCCATGGATGGAACGTAACTGCTCACTGTCTCACCTATCTGCATCTGGGGAGGAATAAATACAAGATGAGCACCTTTATCTTCAAAAACACCTTCATCATACTGACAACCCGCAAATAGAAGACCGTCCTCTCCGTTTTGAATGTACGAATTGTATTCAAAGGTAGTAGTCTCATACAATATCCCGGAATAGCCCGAAGAGCACGTATATATGTCATTCACGATATGATACTCGCCGGTTGTGTATTGCCATTGATTGCCCGGATAAAGAGGAAAGTAGTTACAGACGCGATAAGTGCCACTGGCTACGTTGTCATCCTGACAAACCCACTCTGCACAAGTCAGCGAAGGTGCCAATAGAAGCCAATGGCCAAACGTCAAGAAACAAACTGTTACAACAGTTCGCATTATTTTGGAAATAATACCGTTTGCTACCTTTTCTACGATGAACATAATACCCCCTTTATTGAAAGCTATAGAAAATCTCAGCACGATAGCTGCAGCGAATTTGTGAGCTGCACGATGTTTGGCTTTGTCGGCATGTGACAATTTTGTATGGATTTTTAGCATGGAAAGCGTATATGTGTCAACGAGGGAAAAGTATTAAGTATTCTTGAAACTAAAGTTTGATAGGCGGAGCAAATGTTAGATCAT
>JBFLXP010000018.1:0-17976 GCA_040757315.1 Nitrospirota bacterium | reverse complement strand
AGTGCCATATCTTCACTGTCGCTCATAAAAACCTCTCGGGGCAAATTCAGCAACAAATTTATTATAACAGACTTTCCGCTTCTTCTTTGCCTTACTTTCTGCTGTTCTGTCTCCTTTCGTCGGCGAAGCAGAGCGAGTCGGCCTCTTTTTTGAGAATCCTGGCTGTAGCCTCGTCAAGCCCGCTGCGTTTCAGGAAGGTCGTCTCGTCCATATCGGCGATGTCCTTTGCCAGTACGATCTGGTTGCGGAAAAGCGCTTCAAGAGAACTCCTCTTCACCGATGACAGGACGTTCACAGGATAGAGCATTTTGTTTTCGATCATCTTCTCGAGGCTCGCCTCCTCAGGATACTTCCAGCTCACTATTTTGAGACCGACGCACTCGGCATATTTCCTCGCATCAGATGTACACCGGGTGTTTGTCACCAGCCATCCCTCCGCGATATCTATCTTGTTTCCAGGCGCTCCGGCATGTGTGCGCCTGATGTCCTCGACGCGGGAATGGACATAGAGGGCTGTTTTTACGTCGGTGGGATTTCCGCCGTTGCTGTGATACTTGCACTCGATAACGTATCCGTTGCCGTTCTTTACGGCGAATACATCGACTTCATGGGTCACACAATATCCATTTATAACCTTGTTCGTCTCGACTTCATACTGGTATGCCCTGAGTATCCCCGCGAGATATTTTTCGAACTGATAGCCGGCGGGGCCCAGTGAAGACAGCGCCCTCTTCAAGGAGTACTTCATATCCGACACCGGTGTGTACCGCTTCAGGAGACGTTTCGCCAGCCTGAAGATATGTTTAGTATGGGTAGAGGGCACGATCTCTCTTGCGACTTGTCTTGCGATATCCCACGCGACTTCCGAAGATGCACCCGAACGGATGAGGGAATCAACGAGTTTTCCGATGTCAAACTCCTCTTTCTGGCCGGATGCTTTTACAATCGTCATCGCCATAAAGAATTTTAAACCATATCGCACATCAATGGAAAGCCGACCTAATTCTTGCGGATCCATCTTTGAGTCCGGTTTTACATTTTTCTTCCTTTTGTGCTAACGTTTAGTGTTTGGGAGGGGCACTCTTGTTTCCGTCCGGAGATCATGAATGGAGGCTGATAGATGAAGAATAAGATCGTCCTCGCCTATTCGGGGGGGCTTGATACTTCCGTGGCGATACAGTGGCTGAAGGACACTTACGGAGCGGACGTGATCGCCTTCTGCGCGGACCTCGGCCAGGACGAAGACCTTGAAGAGATACGGGGCAAAGCTTTCAGTACCGGTGCATCGAAGGTTTACGTCGAAGACCTCCGGGAGGAGTTTGTGCGCGATTTCGTGTTCCCAATGCTCAGGGCGAATGCGGTATACGAGGGTTCGTACCTTCTCGGCACTTCTATAGCCCGCCCCCTTATCGCCAAGAAGCAGATCGAGATTGCTGAAAAGGAAGGGGCTCATGCCGTTGCCCACGGCGCCACCGGAAAAGGGAACGATCAGGTGAGGTTCGAACTCGCCTGCTATGCCCTTAGGCCGAACATCAGAGTTATTGCTCCATGGAGGGAATGGCCCTTTGATTCCAGGAGTTCATTGATAGAATATGCCGAGAAACATCGCATCCCGGTTGCGGCAACGAAAGAAAAACCTTACAGCATAGACAGGAACCTTTTCCATGTAAGTTACGAAGGCGGCATCCTGGAAGATCCCTGGCTGGAACCTCCGCCGGACATGTACACGATGATCCAGCCGCCTGAAAGAACCGCGGACGAACCGCGTTACGTTGAGATATCTTATGAGAAAGGTGACCCTGTTGCAGTCGACGGCGAGAGTCTTTCGCCCGCCGCTCTGCTTGCGCGGCTGAATGCGATCGCAGGGGAGCACGGAGTTGGAAGGGTCGATGTCGTAGAGAACAGGTACGTGGGGATCAAATCCAGAGGCGTCTATGAGACGCCGGGCGGAACGGCGCTCCATCTGGCGCACAGGGCGGTTGAATCTCTGGCGCTGGACAGAGAGGTTATGCATCTCAGAGACTCTCTCATCCAGCGGTATGCGGAGCTGATCTATTACGGTTACTGGTTTGCGCCCGAGAGGAGTGTCCTTCAGACAATGACGGATGATATACAGAAGAACGTAACGGGCACGGCGAGAGTGCGACTATATAAGGGGAACTGCTCTGTCGTGGGAAGAAAATCGCCCTATTCGTTATATCATTCGAAGCTTGCAACCTTCGAGGCAGAAGACGTTTACGACCAGAAGGACGCGGAGGGCTTTATCAAGATCAATGCCCTGAGGTTGAAGCTGGGACACAAACATTAATCAGCGTAACATGCAGGTGACACAAGCTCTTGTTCATGCCGGACCTATGACGGACGTCCGATATTGGATTGCATTGTCGCAATTGCCCGATGTGGGACCGGTGCGGGCAAAGAGGCTGCTGTCGGAATTCGGCACGCCGGAGAGAATTTTTTCGGAAAGGCCGGAACGTCTGCCGGTCTCCGACGTAGTCGGCAAGAAGATTGTCAAAAGCATACGGGAATTTTCCGCCTGGGACATGATCGAGAAGCAGATGGCTCTAATGGATGAGAAAGCCATCAAGGCAGTGACTTATTTTGATCAATCATATCCCGAGCTGCTGCGGACAGTGGATGACGCACCTGTCATACTCTATCGCATGGGCGATTTCGACGCGCAGGACAAGTTCGCGATTTCGATTGTGGGATCGAGAAAACCAACGCCCTACGGCTCATCGGTTGCCGAAAGAATATCCGGGGAACTTGCGTCCATGGGGTTCACCATCGTGAGCGGGATGGCGCGCGGCATTGATTCGATTGCTCACGGCGGAGCGCTGAAAGTGCGGGGAAGGACGATAGCGGTGCTTGGCTCAGGCATCGACGTTCCATACCCGCCCGAGAACAGACCTCTCATGGAGAAGATCGCGAACTCAGGTTGCGTGCTGAGCGAATTTCCTCCCGGAACCTCTCCCGACAGAGAAAATTTCCCGAAAAGAAACCGGTTGATCAGCGGGATCTCTCTCGGCGTACTGGTTGTGGAGGCGACGTCCGACAGCGGATCTCTCATAACGGCCGGATGCGCTCTCGAACAGGGAAGGGATGTCTTTTCAGTTCCCGGATGTATTACCTCTCCCAATTCTCAGGGCACTAACGATTTAATAAGGAAAGGAGCCGTTCTTACCCGGAAAGCAGAGGACATCGTGGAAGAACTTGCACCGGTTCTGAAAGGGTTCATAAAACAAAAGGGTACAGTGAAGGTCGAAATCACCGAAGAGGAAAAGAGACTCTGCGATCTCCTGTCGGCGGAACCGAAGCAGGTTGACGCCGTTTCCCGCGAAAGCGGATTGCCGGCAGCGCAGGTGCTTGGCATCCTTCTGGGATTGGAGTTGAAGGGTGCCGTCAAACAAATAACAGGAAAGAGGTTTTATCTGGCATGAAGAATCTTGTGATTGTCGAATCGCCTGCCAAAGCGAAAACGATAAATAAGATACTGGGTAAGGACTTCGTGGTCAAGGCATCTGTCGGCCACGTAAAAGACCTTCCCGAAAAGAATCTCGGCGTTGATGTGGACGACAATTTCCAGCCGCAGTACGTCGTGATTCCCGGCAAGGAGAAGATTATCAAGGAGCTTAAGAAAGCTTCGAATGAGGCAGAAAAAGTCTATCTCGCTCCCGACCCCGACAGAGAAGGAGAAGCCATCGCCTGGCATATCGCCACGGAAATCGCGGAAAAAAAGGCCGAGACGCTCAACGGGAAAATATACCGGATTATTTTTAATGAGATAACCGCCCGGGCGGTTCAGGAAGCGATCAAGAGCCCGGAGAAGATAGATATGAAAAAGGTCGAGGCCCAGCAGGCGCGGAGAATTCTTGACAGACTCGTGGGCTATGGGCTGAGCCCCCTTCTCTGGAAAAAGGTGCGGCGAGGCCTGAGCGCGGGAAGAGTACAATCCGTTGCCGTGAGACTGATTGTGGACAGGGAGCGGGAGGTGGAGTCTTTCAAGCCGGAAGAATACTGGAGCATCAATGCCGAGTTTGAGGGCTCAAAGCCGCCTTCATTCCGTGCGAGGCTTTCCAAAACAGACCAGGCTGCCGAAGGCGAGAACAAGTTCCTGATCCCGAACGCTGAAAAGGCGGACGCCGTTGTTTCCGATCTGAAGAACAAGGGCTTCGTCCTGAGCAAGATCGAACGCAAACAGAGGAAGAGGATGCCTTATCCGCCTTTCATAACGAGCACACTTCAGCAGGATGCTGCTCGCAGGCTGAGGTTTCCTCCGAAGAAGACTATGGTGATCGCACAGCAGCTCTACGAGGGTATCGAGCTTGGAGAAGAAGGCTCTGTCGGACTGATCACTTACATGAGAACGGATTCACATCGTGTGGCTCCCGAGGCGCAGACCTGGGCGCGAAGACTCGTCGAAGAGACGTTCGGAGCAGATTACGTGCCCGAAAAGCCTCCTGTTTACAAAAGCAGGGCGTCAGCGCAGGAAGCACATGAGGCGATACGTCCCACATATCCCGAAAGGCGGCCGGCGGACATGAAGCAATTCCTTTCGAAAGATCAGAATTCACTTTATGCGCTGATCTGGAACCGTTTCATCTCAAGTCAGATGGCGCCAGCCCAGCTTGAACAGACGACGTTTATCATCAATGATATGTCGCCCGGAAAGCCGGGAGGTTATGAGTTCAGATCGTCCGGCACTGTTATACGGTTCGACGGCTTTATGGCCCTGTACACGGAAGGCAAGGACGAGACCGAGGAGGAGAACGGATTGACTTTGCCTCCTCTCAAAGAAGGAGAGGAATTGGCGCTTTTGGCTTTACAACCCAAACAGCATTTTACACAGCCTCCGCCGAGATATTCCGAGGCCACTCTTGTGAAGGCCCTCGAAGAAAAGGGCATAGGCAGGCCGAGCACTTATGCGGCCATCCTCTCGACGATACAGGACAGAAAATATGTCCACAAAGTCGATGGGAAACTTGCCCCGACTGAACTTGGAGTTGTTGTGAACGATTTTCTCGTGGAGAGATTCGCCGAACTCATCGACGTGGGGTTCACTGCGAAGATGGAGGATGAGCTTGACCTGATCGAAGACGGTAAGATGAAATGGGTGAAGGTCGTGAAGGAGTTCTACAAACCTTTTGCCGATGATCTTACGGAAGCGTCCAAGATAACCGGCAAGGTGAAACCGAAAGACATCCCCACCGAAGAGCTTTGCGAGAAATGCGGACTGCCTATGGTGATCCGATGGGGAAGGCACGGAAGATTTCTTGCCTGTTCCGGTTTTCCGAACTGCAAGAATACGAAGCCTCTTCCGTCAGGCGGTGCTGAACAAGGCTCCGAACCCGCGGAAGGTGCCTCTCAGCAGACGGATGAGGTCTGTGAAAAATGCGGCTCACCGATGGTGATTAAATCGGGAAGGTTCGGGAAATTCCTCGCCTGCTCAAGGTATCCGGAATGCAAGAATACGAAAGCCCTTTCTATCGGCATTCGCTGTCCCAAGGATGGCGGCGACATTGTCGAGAGGCGGTCGAAAAGAGGCAAGCTCTTCTGGAGCTGCAGCAACTATCCCCAGTGCAAATTCGCCTCATGGTATAAGCCGGTTCCCGAGAAATGTCCGCAGTGCGGGGCGGAATTCCTCTTCGAAAAATATGACAAGTCGGGACGGGTAACCCGTTTCTGTCATAAGAAAGAATGCGGCTATAAGGAAGTCAGAGAGCCGCAGGAAGAAGCGGCGACCGCCTGACGGATGAAGCGGGTCACCATCGGTGTCGGCGGCGCTTACAGCGGCGTCGGGAAGACTACAGTAATCTGTGAGATTCTGCGGGAATTCAGAGGCTGGGGATTAATCAAGTATACGAAAACGCCTCTTTATTCATCAATAATAGAGGATATCGAGATCCTTTCACAGGAAGGCAAGGATACAAGAAGGTATCTCGATTCGGGAGCCGGCAAAGTAGTCTGGATACAATCGCCCTATTCGGAACTTTGCGAGATGATTCCGTTGGCAGTCGATATGCTCTCTCAAACAAAGGGGATTCTCGTGGAGGGAAACAGCGCCGTGGAAGTCATGAAGCCGGACATTGTGATTTTTGTAGGAGACGGCGAGCGGGAGCGATGGAAGCCCGGCGCACAGAAGATCATGGAGATGGCTGATATTGTGATTTACGAAAAAGAACCTCCGAGAGGAAGACCGGAAGCCGGGTGGTTTCATATCAAGCGGAACAAGGAATATTCGAAATTCCTGAAAAAGCTTGTTGCCCGGGTCCGACGGGAAGCATAGTATCGGATCGGCGATAGTTCTATCGTTGCAAAAGGCTTTTCGTGCCGCCCTCCCTTTTGGTCCCATAATTTTTATGCCACTGCAAGGTCAACTTACGTGTAAAACCGTCTTCACAGCCTGTGCCAGTTTTGCCGGAGTTGTAACCATCTTGAGCAGGAATTCGGTGGCCCCTGCGCTGATCACCTTATCTACAACATCCGGCGTTCCGCGGGCAGAAAAAACGATGACCGGCAGGTCTTGCCACTCCGGCGTCATTTTTAGAATTGAGAGGACTTTGAATCCGTCCATTTTCTCCATGTAGAGATCAAGGATCACCAAATCAGGGGACTTCTCTTTCAGGAGATTCAATCCCTGCAGGCCGTCACGGGCTTCTATAACCGTGAATCCTTCCTGCACAAGCTTGCTCTTGCTTATCTGTCTTGACATATCATTGTCTTCGATCAACAGAATTTTCTTCCTCGCACCGGTTTGAGAGGTCTTGCCGGCCGTGGCTTCAACAACTTCCTTTATCAAGGCCTTCTGTTCATCGGTTGGATCGTGAAACTGGAGGCCCATGCCCACGCCGGCCTGATTATGCTGAACTCGCGCCTTGACGGTCATCTTCTCATCTCTGAGGGAAAAGGTTGCATCAACAATTCTTCCTTCAGCGAAGGAGCGGCCTGTATAGACATAGAGGCCGCCCTCGCTAATATCGATTCCCTTGAATTTCAAAATGCCGTCTATGATGACATCTTCATGAAAGGGAACCCTCTTGTGTTTTCTCCGATCCTTGCCGTCCATCGCACAGATTATATCATATATCATAAACGGCTCCGTGCTCCGTTGTCTTTTTGGGACCGATGGTGTAAAATTTTTATAATATAGCGGTAGTTATAATTTATTCTCGCGAAAGGACATTTCAGCTCTCTTTCCGTCAAAATAATCATTATGCACGACAGAATATTGGAAGAATTGAAGAAGCGATCTAAGAACGGTAGGATCCCTTGTCCCGTGGCAAGGAAAATAGCGCAGGAGCTTTCTGTTCCCTTTAAGGAGGTCGGCAAGGCGGCGAACGAACTCAAGATCAAGATCGCCGATTGCGAGCTGGGCTGCTTTTAATGGGTGTCATCCTGTTCGAACTGGCCCTAACGTTCTATTTCGCCGCGACGATCGTCAGTATCACCGAGCTGTTCAAGGAATCGAAGGTAACCTCTCGCATCGTTGTCACTCTCGCGGGAATCGGCTTTGTCATCCATACCGTGAACATCATTTACCGGTATGCTTCCGCCGGACATATTCCCATAACAAACCCTCATGAGGCTACATCGTTCTTTGCCTGGTGCGTCATTTTCATTTTCTTTTTGCTTCAGTTCCGGTATAAGGTGAGCCTCCTTGCTTCTTTTGTCATGCCCATAATCTTCGTCCTCATGCTCTCGTCAGCCATGCTTTCACGGGAAATAAGGCCGCTCAGCCCTGTTCTCCAGAGTTACTGGCTTGGGATTCACACGGTCTTTGCCTTTCTTGGAAACGCATCCTTTGCGCTTGCTTTCGGCATCGGGTTCATGTACCTCGTTCAGGAGCATCACGTGAAGTCTAAGCACCTCGGCGGCCTTTTCGGAAGGTTGCCGAGCCTCCAGACCCTTGACGAGATAAATTACCGGCTGATCACTATTGGATTTCCACTGCTTACCCTTGCCATCATAACGGGTGCGCTGTGGGCCGAGAGCGCATGGGGAAGCTACTGGAACTGGGACCCCAGGGAAGTCTGGTCGCTCGTAACGTGGTTTATTTATGCGATCATTCTGCATGCAAGGCTGGTTGCCGGTTGGAGAGGAAGAAGGGCTGCTGTCCTGTCTATGATAGGGTTCATTACGATCCTCGTAGCCTTTTTCGGGATTAAATTGCTGAAGAAGGGACTGCACGTTTTCCTATGAAAGTCTTTGTTGTAGGACTGAACCACAAAATCGCGGACCTTGATGTCAGAGAAAAGCTGGCGTTCAATGGCCCGAAACTGGAAGAAGGGTTGATGCTCTTCTCTGAGCTTCCCGAAGTTCAAGAGGCCATCATCCTCTCGACCTGTAACAGGGTTGAACTCTACGCGAATGTGACCGATCCGGGAAAGGCGTCCGAGTCCGTGAAGAAATTCCTGTCCGAATTCCACGGCATAAACAGAGCTTCTCTCGAAAACTCGCTGTATATTTACGATGATATCAATGCGGTCAAACACGTTTTTAGGGTTGCTTCAAGCCTTGATTCCATGGTGGTGGGCGAGCCACAGATCCTCGGACAACTGAAAGACGCATATGAATTCGCCCTCTCGAAGAAGACGACCGGAATCCTTCTGAACAAACTCATGAAGAAAGCTATTTCGGTCGCCAAACGTGTGCGGACCGAGACCCGCATAGCTGAAAACGCTGTTTCGATAAGTTTTGCTGCTGTCGAGCTCGCCAGGAAGATATTTACCGATCTCTCAAAGAAGGTCTGCATGCTCCTTGGAGCCGGCGAAATGGCCGAACTTGCCGCACGTCATCTGATAAACAACGGCGTGAAGGAGGTCCTCGTCGCCAACAGGACATTCGAGAGAGCCTGCGACCTCGCCAAGGAATTCAACGGCAGGCCTGTCAAGTTCGAAGATTTCATCCACGAGATGGTGCGAGCCGATATTGTGATCTGTTCAACGGGCGCTCCGACGTATGTGCTGTTGAAGAGTCAGATGCAGAAAGTCATGAAGGAAAGAAAACAGAGACAAGTCTTTCTTATCGACATCTCGGTGCCGAGAAATATTGATCCGGAGATAAACGATCTCGACAACGTTTACCTTTATAATATTGACGACCTCCAGGGGGTGGTTAATGCAAACGTGTCGGAACGGCAGAAGGAAGCCGAAAAAGCGGAAAGGATCATCGGAGAAGAGATTGAGACCTTCCTGAAATGGAGATCTTCTCTCGATTCCGTCCCCACGATTAGGGCCCTGAGGGATAAGGCCGAGGAGATCAAGAAGGAGGAACTCGAAAAGCTGCTGCACAAGTTTCCAGGGATCGAAGACAAAGAACGGGAAGCGATTGAGTATATGGCAGCGGCTCTTGTGAACAAACTCATGCATCCCCCGACAGCCGCTCTCAAGGAAGGTGGAGATGATAAGGCAGGTCTCGTGGCTTTGATAAAAAGGCTTTACGGAATAAACGGAGAGGACAAAGAATAATTGAAGAAGAAAGATTCCTTGTTGGGGAAAAAGAAGATCGTTATCGGAACAAGAGGCAGCAAGCTCGCTCTCTGGCAGGCTCAGTTCGTGGGAGAAGAACTTAAGAGGCACCATCCCGGCCTCGAAGTGGATCTCACAAAGATAAAGACGACGGGAGATATGATCCTGGATGTTCCCCTCGCAAAGGTTGGCGGCAAGGGACTGTTTGTCAAGGAAATAGAAGAGGCTCTCCTGAGCAGGAAGGTCGATATCGCTGTGCACAGCATGAAAGACGTACCGACGGAATTCCCCGAGGGGCTTCATCTTGCCGCCATCTGCGAACGAGAAGACCCGCGGGATGCTTTCATCTCGCAAATTCAGGGTTCAGGGTTCGGAATTCAGAATTTTTCGAATCTGCCGCGGGGCGCGAAAATAGGAACGAGCAGTCTGAGGCGCTCCTGCCAGTTGCTAAGCATCAGGCCCGATTTGTCAATTCATGATTTGCGGGGCAACCTCGACACAAGACTCAGGAAACTTGACGAAGGACAATTTGATGCTATCATCCTTGCCTGCGCCGGGGTGAAGCGGCTCGGGCTCGCAAACAGGATCACCGAGATTCTTCCCTTTAAGACGAGTCTCCCCGCTGTCGGACAGGGCGCAGTCGGTATCGAGTGCAGGCTTGACGACGAATTTGTGAATTCTCTCATTGCACCGCTGAACCACGGCGGTACGTCGATCTGTGTTAAGGCGGAACGCTCGTTCCTGAAGCGTCTCGAAGGCGGGTGCCAGGTGCCTATAGCGGCACACGCGCGGATAGTTAGAAAGAATGATATACCTCCCCTTGATCCCCTCCCTGCCAAGGGGGGGAGTGGGGGGGTGGACTCCGAACATCTGATTCTGGATGGTCTTGTCGGCAGTGTCAGCGGAGACAGAATTATTCGCGGACGTATTGAGGGAAGACCGGAAGATGCTGAACGACTCGGTATGGCCGTGGCAGAGGATGTCCTTTCACGCGGAGCAAAAGAGATACTGGATGAGGTGTACCGGAGACTCTAGCCTTCCCTGCGCTCCAGTTCGGCAAGTTGTTCCCGTTTTTCCTGGCAGTCCGTGCAGTAGATTGCGAACGGCAGTATCCTGAGCCTTTCTTCGCTTATCTCCTCGCCGCAGTCTTCACAGATCCCATATGTGCCTTCATCAAGTTTTCTGAGCGCCTCGTCTATTCTCTGAAGGTTTTCGTGGTGAGTGCTCAGTTGTCGCAGGCTGACATCTTCCGAAAGATCGACTACCGACCAATCCCCGTCGTCGAGAGCCGTATCGACCAGTTGTCTCGTCTCCCCTTTGATATATTTCGATATCTCTTTTTTTGCTTCTTTCAGGATTTCTTCACGCCTCCTGACAAGAAATCTTCTCAGGCTGACTCTTCTTTCCTCTTCTTCTATCGCTTTCTGCCGCGCGCCGGATCCGGCAACTTTCCTACGGACTTCGGCCGCGACTGCGGGCTCTTTTTTCAGCTTGGTTGCAGCCTTCGGTTTGGCCGCGACAGTTTTCCGGATAGGTTTGCCTTTTACTTTCGTATCCTTCTTCTGTATGGATTTGCCTTTTACTTCTTTCTTCTTGGCGGGTTTAGCCGTCAACTCCTTACTTCTGACGGACGTTGCCTTCGGTTTTGATAAGGGTTTCTTTGCAGCGGGTTTCTTTTCTTTGTGCGCCTGCTTCCCTGCCGGTTTTTTCTTCGTTTTTTTCTTTGCCATGGCTACGTCTCTCTCTTTTCAGTTTCCGGAGATTTTTCTTCTTCCTTAAAGATTTCTATGATGCTCCTGACCTTTATCCCTGCCGCCTGAAGGGCTTTCTGAATATCCGCCAATTTTGCATCGCTGACCTTCACGAGAAAATTGTTGTTGGCCATTTCAGACTTCCATGATCTCCTTTTCTTTGTGGGATAAAACCTCATCAACTTTGCCGATGTATGAATCGGTGGTCTTCTGAATCTCCTCCTGGAGTTTTTTTACCACATCTTCACTGATATGCTTTTCCTTTTCGAGCTTCTTGGCCTCTTCGTTAATGTCTCTCCTGGCGTTCCGAATCGTCACCTTTGCTTCCTCCGCTTTCCTTCTCACTGTTTTTACCAGTTGTTTCCTTCTCTCCTCTGTGAGCGGAGGGATGTTGATCCGCACAGTCTTTCCATCGTTCGTAGGAGTGAGGCCGAGGTCCGACTTCAGAATCGCCTTTTCGATTTCCGCAATGATTTTCTGTTCCCACGGCTGGACCGCTATCTGACGGCTTTCCGGAATACTCAGACTCGCGAGCTGCTGAAGCGGAGTCGGCGTGTTGTAATAATTGACCATGATTCCGTCAAGAAGAGCCAGGGAAGCTCTTCCCGTTCTGATGGAAGCAAATTCCTTTTTCAGGGCCTCGACGGAACGGGACATCCGCTCATTTGCTTTTTTCTTTAACTCTTGCTCCATTGTTCCCCCTTACAAGAGTTCCGACTTTCTTGCCTTTCAATATCCTTCGTATATTCCCTTTTCCCTTAAGGTTGAATACCACAATGGGAAGGTTATTATCCATACAGAGCGAAATGGCCGTTGAGTCCATGACGCTGAGACCTTTTTTTAAAACATCGATATAGGTAAGTGTACTGTATTTTTTCGCCTGCGGGTCTTTCATAGGGTCCGCAGTGTATATCCCTTCGACTTTAGTGGCTTTAAGTATGACATCGGCCCCGATTTCCATGGCCCTGAGAGAAGCGGCCGTGTCCGTAGTGAAATAGGGATTTCCCGTTCCGGCTGCAAAGATCACCGTCCTTCCCTTTTCAAGATGCCTGACGGCCTTTCGCCTGATATAAGGCTCCGCCAGTTCCTTCATCTCTATCGCGGACTGGACTCTTGTCGGCAGTCCGTGCTTCTCCAAATAATTCTGAAGAGCTAGGGCGTTGATCACCGTGGCAAGCATTCCCATGTAATCCGCAGATGCACGCTCAATGCCCTTTACGCTTGCCTCAACTCCTCTGAAGATATTCCCTCCCCCTATGACTATGGCCACCTCGACTCCGAGCGACACGGCATCTTTTATTTCCCTGGCTATATAGTCGACCGTCGCAGGGTCCACCCCGTACCCCCGGTCCCCCATCATAGCCTCGCCGCTGATCTTAAGGAGTATCCTCGTGTATTTCAAGTCTTTAACCCGCTGCTTTTTCTCCGAGCTGGAATCTTGCAAATCTCCTGACCACGATATTTTCCCCCAGTTTAGCAATCTTTTCGGTGACGATATCTTTGATCTTTTTCTTCTGGTCCGGATCCTTGATGAATACCTGCTCGAGAAGACAGAAATCGGCATAGAACTTCTCCAGTTTTCCCTCGATGATCTTTTCGACGACCTGGGGCGGTTTGTCCGCCACCTGAGCCCGGTATATCTCCTTCTCGCGTTCAAGAACATCCTGGGGGACCTCTTCTCTATAGAGGTAGAGAGGATTCGCAGCTGCGATCTGCATGGTGAGGTCTTTAACCAGTTCCTTGAAATCGTCCGTCCGCGCCACGAAGTCCGTTTCACAGTTAACTTCAACGAGTGTGCCGATTTTCCCCATGTGAATGTATGACTCAACAAGTCCCTGGGACGCTGCTCTTCCGGACTTTTTCGAGGCCGTAGCCAGCCCCTTCCGTCTAAGAACGTCTATCGCCTTCTCGAAATCTCCGTTGCTCTCTGTAAGCGCCTTCTTGCACTCCATCATTCCGGCGCCGGTTTTTTCTCTCAGTTCTTTTATCAGCTCAGCAGATATTCTTGTCATCCTTGTACCTCGGTTTCCTCCTGTTGTATCTTCTCTTCCGCCTGCGACCTTTGAGCCTCCTCGGCGGTGGTCTTGGACAGGGTCTCCTTCCCTTCGATAACTGCGTCGGCTATCTTGGAAGTGATCAGCTTGATCGCTCGGATTGCGTCGTCATTTCCAGGTATGACATAATCCACTTCGTCGGGATCGCAGTTCGTATCGACAATAGCCACGATAGGCACCGACAATTTCTTCGCCTCGGCCACAGCGATCCTTTCTTTTTTGGGATCCACTATGAAGAGGGCGCCGGGAAGAGAATGCATGTCTTTTATGCCCGACAAGTACCTTTCCAGTTTTTCCTTTTCCTTTTCGAGGGCGGCAACCTCCTTCTTCGGCAGAAGGGCCATTGTGCCGTCCTCTTTCATCGCCTCGATCTTCTTCAATTTCTCTATGCTTTTCTTGATCGTCGAGAAATTGGTCAGCATTCCTCCGAGCCACCGCTGATTAACGAAATATGCTCCCGCCCTTCCTGCCTCCTCCCTGATGGCTTCCTGAGATTGTTTCTTAGTGCCTACAAAGAGGACCGGCGAGCCGGCAATCGAGACACTCTTAACAAAATTATAGGCCTCTTCAAGGCCCTTGACCGTTTTCTGAAGGTCAATAATATAGATGCCGTTTCTTTCTCCGAAGATGTACTTTTTCATTTTGGGATGCCATCTTTTCACCTGATGGCCGAAATGGACGCCCGCCTCAAGCAGTTCTTTCATTGCCGCTACCATGATTCTTTTCTTCCTCCTGTTTCACCCTCTGTTTACCCCGAGATAACGCTCTATGAGCGCACAGAGGCAATTGATAAATTTCTGAAAAGTGTTAAATCTGCCTTTCAGAATCAACAGATTAACACAAAAATAGCTTTTTTTGCAAGGGGATACGATGGTAAAATGTAATTCATCGTACCGTCATAAGGGGGAATCATGATTGCCAGATACACGCTACCCGACATGGAAAGACTTTGGAGCCTCGAAACGAAATACCGGAAGTGGCTCGACGTGGAAATTGCCGCCTGCGAGGCTTGGTCCGAACTCGGAGAAGTGCCGAGGGATGCGCTGACCCGCATTAAGAAAAAAGCAAAATTCGATCTCGAGAAGATCGATGAGATAGAAAAGGTCGTTAAGCATGATGTCATCGCGTTCCTCACTTCGGTGGCTCAAAGTCTCGGTCCGGAGTCGAGGTTTGTCCACAAAGGACTGACTTCATCGGACGTCCTCGACACGGCCCTTGCGCTTCTCATGGGAGAGGCGGCCGACCTCATTATCGCCGACATAAAGAAGCTCATGGAGGTTCTGAAAAGGCAGGCGTTCAAATACAAAGATACGCCGATGATAGGAAGGAGCCACGGAGTCCATGCCGAGCCGATGACTTTCGGCCTCAAGTTCGCTCTCTGGTACAGTGACATGACACGAAACCTCGAAAGGATTCGGCGAGCGAAGAAGGTCATGCTTGTTGGAAAGCTTTCGGGGGCGGTCGGGACCTTTTCGAATATCCCGCCCGCTGTCGAGGCTAAGGTCTGCAAAAAACTGGGACTCACGCCTGAACCTGTCGCCACTCAGGTTGTCCAGAGAGACAGGCACGCAGAATATCTCTCAACCCTTGCTCTCATTGCCGCTTCCGTGGAGAAGATTTCGGTAGAGATCAGGCATCTTCAGAGATCGGAAGTGCTGGAGGCCGAAGAACCCTTCACGGCCGGCCAGAAAGGTTCTTCCGCTATGCCGCACAAGCGCAACCCCGTAGGGTGCGAAAACCTTTCGGGCCTTGCAAGGGTTGTCCGCGCAAACGCCATGGCGGCCCTGGAAAACGTAGCGTTGTGGCATGAGAGAGACATATCACATTCGTCCGTGGAGAGGGTCATCATCCCCGACAGCACTATTCTTGTGGACTATATGCTCGAAAGGCTGTCGGGAATCCTCGATAAACTCCACGTCTATCCGAGAAGAATGAAGGACAATATGGCCGGAAGCTTCGGTCTCTACAACTCCCAGCGCGTCATGCTTGCGCTTATCGACAAGGGGCTAACCCGTGAGGCGGCGTATGACATGGTGCAGCGGATTGCGATGTCGAGTTGGAGAACAAAAACCCAGTTCAAGAAGCTCCTCCTTAAGGACAAGAGCATCAAAAGATACTTGCCGCCTAAGGAGGTCGAGAATATTTTTGACCTTGAGTATTATCTGAAAAATGTGGATTATATTTTCAAAAGGGTGTTTGAAAAATAGGATCGTCTTCAGAACGGCTGGCCCCCCTTTCTGTTAGAATAGAAACTTCATGAATCTATTACGTTTTTATCGTACCCCTGCACTTTCGCCGGCAAACAAGGATGAACTGCTGTCTATTTCCAGGCAGAAAGTGTCTTCCGAATTGGAGGAGATAGAAACCGAATACTGTTTCTATGTCGAAACCGGGGGGCCGCTCACCGGCGGCGAACTTTCAGTATTGAGATGGCTGCTTGCAGAGACATTCGAGCCTGAGAATTTTTCCGACAAAAGTCTCTTAACCTCTCACCCCTCGCCTACAACTTCTTGCCTTCTTGTGGAGGTCGGCCCCCGCATGAACTTCACCACCGCGTGGTCCTCAAACGCTGTATCGATCTGCCGCGCCTGCGGATTGACCAGGATAACGAGAATCGAAAGATCGAGAAGATACAAACTGGTCAGAAGTCAGAAGTCGGAACTCAGAAGTCAGACTCCGCAGCCGGATGTTTCCCTTCAAGATATTCAACCTTCAACCTTCAGCATTCAACCTTTCTTGAATCTCATCCACGATCGTATGACAGAGTGTGTTTACCCGGAGCCGCTCGATACATTTGAAACAAGGGTGCAGCCGGAGCCCATCTACGCCGTCCCCGTGATTGAGGTAGGAAAGGACGCGCTGCGGGAGATCAACAAGGAAATGGGACTTGGTCTTGACGAATGGGATATAGAGTACTACTACAATCTGTTCGTGAACGAAATCGGCCGGAATCCGACCAATGTCGAATGTTTCGATCTCGGGCAATCTAACAGCGAGCATTCAAGGCATTGGTTTTTCAGGGGCAGGCTGATCATCGACGGCGAGGAAATTCAGCAGTCTCTCATGAGTACGATTAAAGAGCCGCTGAAAAAAAATCCTAAAAACAGTGTCATA
Source organism: Nitrospirota bacterium (assembly GCA_040757315.1). GTDB lineage: Bacteria > Nitrospirota > Thermodesulfovibrionia > Thermodesulfovibrionales > SM23-35 > JAKLQR01. The sequence continues at coordinate 1,590 of JBFLXP010000018.1, read as the reverse complement.
GCTTTCAAAGACAATTCAAGCGCAATCCGTGGTTGCCGGATTGTCACGATTCTTCCCGGACAGCCGGGCTTCCCTTCAAAGTTCAGTCAAAAGGAAGTCGGATACCACATAATATTCACGGCTGAAACTCATAACTTTCCTACCGGAGTTGCTCCCTTCCCGGGCGCAGAGACCGGTACCGGCGGAAGAATTAGAGATGTCCACGCAACCGGCAGGGGAAGCCTGGTTATGGCAGGCACAGCCGCGTACTGTGTGGGGAATCTCAACATCCCCGGATATTTTCTTCCATGGGAGGATTCTTCATTCCTATATCCGGCCAATCTCGCGTCTCCTCTCAGCATAGAGATTGAGGCGAGCAACGGTGCATCCGACTACGGCAACAAGTTCGGAGAGCCCGTCATACAGGGATATACCCGGTCTTTCGGCCTGAGGCTGTCTGACGGGGAGCGTCGAGAATGGATGAAACCGATTATGTTTACGGGCGGCATCGGACAGATCGATGACAGGCATACGGAAAAACGGGAACCTGAAAAGGGGATGCTTGTTGTGAAGATCGGCGGACCTGCTTACAGGATTGGGATCGGCGGAGGGGCCGCATCGAGCATGATACAGGGGGAGAACATAGAAGAGCTCGACTTCAGCGCTGTCCAGCGCGGTGACGCCGAGATGGAACAAAAAGTGAACAGGGTCATCAGGACGTGCGTGGAAATGGGAGATAAAAATCCTGTTATCAGCATCCACGATCAGGGAGCAGGCGGCAACTGCAACGTCGTCAAGGAGATCATCTATCCTGCCGGGGCGCGGATTGAGATCAGAAAGATTCCGCTTGGGGATAATACCTTGTCGGTACTCGAAATATGGGGGGCTGAATACCAGGAGCAGGATGCGCTTCTCCTCAGCCGAGAAAGCCGGGAAGAATTTCTTTCAATATGCTCCCGGGAGAAAGTGCCCTGTGCGGTCATCGGAGAAATTACCGGCGACGGATATGTCGTGATCTATGACGACCTGGACGGCAGCACCCCTGTGAATCTTGATCTCGCAAAAGTCCTCGGTGAAATGCCGCAAAAGAAGTTCAGCCTGGAAAGAATCAGACCATCACTCGAACCATTGCGACTGCCGGAAGACATGAATGTGAAGGATGCCCTTGCCCGGGTTCTGAGGCTTGTCTCAGTGGGCTCAAAGAAATTCCTCACGAATAAGGTCGACCGGTCAGTCACCGGGCTTATCGCCCGGCAGCAATGCGCAGGCCCCCTTCAGTTGACGCTTTCCGATGTTGCGGTAATCGGTCAAAGTCATTTTGCATTTACCGGAGCCGCCACTGCCATCGGTGAACAGCCGATAAAGGGCCTCATAAATCCGCAGGCGATGGCGCGGATGAGCGTCGGGGAAGCTCTTACGAATATCATGTGGGCCAGAGTGAGTTCGCTGGAGGATATAAAGTGTTCCGGCAACTGGATGTGGGCTGCAAAGCTTCCGGGCGAAGGAGCGAGGATCTACGATGCCGCTTGCGCCTTACGAGATGTTCTGATCGCCCTTGGCATCGCGATCGACGGCGGCAAGGACAGTCTGTCGATGGCCGCAAGAGTTGTC
>JBFLXP010000017.1:0-18281 GCA_040757315.1 Nitrospirota bacterium | reverse complement strand
CGGCTATGTCAGCATTAGCAGTGTGCATGCAGAACGAAGATAGCACTTGATCCCGGTTCATAAGGAAAAGGTCGAGATTGTAGCAGGGATTGTCCGCTCCCCTGCTAAGCCAACCCATGTCGATATAGTCGGGCCCTTTTTTGAAGGGTACGACTTTGTGCATCCGCTTCTTCCAAGCACGGCAGAGGCCGACGCTCGCGGCGGTCTTGCCGGTGTCGCCTCCAAGTCCGGCGATGACAAGCCTCGGGCAATACGTCATCTTTTGGGACCGGGGATCTCAAAGGAAGCACAGGAGCCGCTGCCGCAACTTTTGGTTGTGGACTTGGCTTTGCCGCCGTGCACTGAAGAGCCGATATTGATGGTACTCAGAACGCGTTCCACCTCCTGAGAACTGCATTTCGGGCATTTCATCGTCAACGACTCATCCTCTTTTTTCAGCTTCAGAAGCTCAAAGACTTTTCCGCACTTGAGACAGCGAAATTCGTAAATCGGCATAAATACTCCTTTCCTTTATCGTCAGGTTACTCATTCGACCATTAGTAAAGCGGCAATTCATTCGTCAGTTTGTCATTCCGGCTTGTCCGGAATCTCTTCCTGTTTTCAGAAGGATTCCCGACTCCCGAAAGCTTTCGGGATTGCGGGGGAATGACAATTGTGAGGTTTTACTAATGACCTCGTTAGTAAATACTTTATAGAATGCTGATATATAGTTTTACAATAAATTCGCGTTTCGTGAAATGTCAAGGTGGGCACTGTGTGCTGTCACATGAATAGCGCGCCATTCCGAACTCGTTTCGGAATCTCCTTTTTAAGCTGTAAGGAGACCCTGAAACGAGTTCAGGGTGACAGAATAGTGTGCAGACCTGTGGAGTACGCCAGGCGCGTAGGGGAATAGCCTGTTCCTTCAGATCAAGCGAGCAAGCTATAATAAAGAAACACTGCAAAGGAGAGATCATGACAACCGCAACGGACGAACCCCGCTGCCCATTCTGCTATCACCGCATCGAACAGCCTAAGGAACTATCCCGTAGAAAAGTTGTCGAATTTCCGCTCGGCGCATGCTCGCATTGCGGAGCGACTTATGCCTATGACACCACAGGCCACAATATGGGAGCGGCTTTTATAGAAGCGCTTCTGTTCGCCTGCAATGAAGACGAAGATTTGGCGTTCTCTTTGTCATACGAGAAAGACTACACTGACGCTATTGTCGGCAACTATGACATCATCACCCACGCTGTGGTGGAGGAGAAAGTTGTCAACGAACGGTATGTGAGGGGAGCCCTCGTCTTCGTAAAGCTTCTCGGCCCCAAAGTAACCGGGAAGGGCGGAGAAGAGTTGCCCTATTCGGCTCCTCTTGCCAAAACAACACTGCGCTCGGAAAAATTTTCGAAAGAAAAAGTCCGTCAGTGCGTCGTGGAGAACAGGCTCGAAGATCTCCTGTCACTTGCTGAAGAAGACTCGAGAGTGCTGCACGAACTGCAGCGCATGCTTTACACACCCGATGAACCGCTCCGATGGAAGGTGATCGATGTCCTCGGAGCGGTGAGCGGGCGGGTCGGGAGAAAACGTCCCGACCTTATCGAAAATCTCATCAAGAAGCTTCTGCAGAGCGCAGCCTCTCCCGGAGCGTCGGCATGGGGAGCACTGGAAGCGGTCGGCGCCATCATAAGCGCACAGCCTTATTTGTTCGGCGAATTCATCAAGCCCCTTTTATCGTTTCAGGCGCAAAAGAACCTCTGGAGGGGAGTCGCCTGGGCCGCCGGAAAGATCGCGACGGCAGATCCGGGTCTTGCCCAATACGCCTTCCGTGCGCTCTCCGCGTTTCTCGACGATTCTGACCCCGTATTGCGGGGGTATGCCGCATGGGCATTGGGCAATATCGGCTCGGACGAGATGCTGGACAAATTAAGAAATCTTGAGACCGATGATGGCAGACTATCCATCTGGACAGAAGGCGCTTTCCGGGAGGTCACAGTCGGCCGGTTGGCAAAAGAGGCTGTCGAAAAGATTACCGGATGAATAAACCGTATATACGATATCTTGTCGCTTCGCCGGCCGGTGATATTCCTGTGGATAATGATAAACTGGATTTTCCTCTGGAAGCAGACCCGCTGAAAACTCCCTACAGGGATTATTTTCGTTCGATAGACGATTTTTTGCTGTGTGGAGATTGCAGTTCTTTGCTGTGGGCGCTCAACGATCATGCTGAAAAGAATGCTGACATCGACGAGATCAAGGAGATCGTTGTCCGTACCGAAAAACATGGAGCCTTATATCATCCGGCAAGCGTTGAGGTTGTGCTTGGCGATAGGAATCCAAAATTTGCTCTTAATGTCGCGGTTACGGATACGGGAAAAGATTCCCTGAAGAGAGAATTCACGCTGCTTCAGGCACTCCGAGAAAAATTTAGCCTGCCATACATACCGAAGCCTTATTGCATGGTTGAAGCAAATTCCGCGGTCTTCCTCCTCGAAGAATGGTTTGAAGGTTATCACGAATTTCATATCGCTGATGCCGGAGACGGCATGCAGAGGCTGAAGCTGTGGGAATACGGGAAAGGCGACCGCTTTCTATCCGCCCGGGAGAGTTTTGAAGTATATCGTCAAGCCTCGCGGATCCTTACCCTATATTATGATTGGGAAAATTTCAGGGTTGTCTATCCCTGGCATCATGCCGCGGGAGATTTTGTGGCCGGAATAAAAGGACAGAATATCGATGTGCGGCTTACGACGGTGCGGGGGTATGAACCGTTTATGGGATTCGATAAGGAGGAGACAGTGAACCCTGTTCTCGCTCTCTTTTACTTTTTCCTGCACCTGTCGGTTCAGATGAGGCTTGATAAACTGGACGGTGTTGGTGATATCGTTTGGGCGGAAGACCTCTGCGTTGATGCGACTCTGGAAGGGTTTTTCCAGGGGCTCGAAGGGAAAAAAGATTTCGAGGCCGCATTCGGCTCGCCTGCAGCATTTCTAAAATTGATGAGATCGTTTGGTAAGGGTGATCTACGGAAGACATTTGCGCCCATCATAGAGCAGTTCAACCCAATGAAGGATCTTCCGGTGGTCGAAAGGAATTTAGAGGCGCATATAAGCGGGCTTTATGCTACTCTTCAAACTTTCCACTGACGATATCTTCAAAGGGCATTCTCAGAATCCGTGAAAGGGGCATCATAAGGTTCGCCTTCCTGTCGGGATGAAGCGCTTTCCCTTCGGTCAGCATTTTTTCGGAGAGTTTACAAAGTTCAGTGTAGATTCTGTCGAGCTTTACCGTAGGATAAGCAGCCTTTTCCTGAAACCCCGAGACACCGCAGACATAGGAGTGTTCCTTCTTCTCCTTCTGCAGACTGTACGGAACGCCGTAGATACGGCAGATGACCGGCCGTTTTTCGTAGAAGACACATTCTTCCTTGTCGCTCAGGAAAGGGCACCTTACCCGCTGTTTGCCGAGGCCGTACACTTTCATCTTCGGGTCTTCATCGAACACCTTGAGCGTGTCCTTTGCCTTCAGCATCTCCGTCTCGGACTTTTCAGTCCTTCGAAGGACATCTCTCCTCGCCTTTCTTTCAAGGCGGCTGAAATGATAATTGATGAAGGCCGCTTCCACGGGAAAGAGACCGAAAACTGCGTGGCAGCAGTCGGAGCAACGGACCCGGCAGCGGACGCTGTCCGGATATTTTTCCTGAACGGTTCTGAAAAGGATATCGGCTTTTCTCGCCAGAGCAGCATATTCCGAAAAAATCTCTTCTATCATTTCTTACCTTTTTTTATCTTCGGATTCGGCCTTCTTGGCTTTCGTTCGCTTTTCACCGAGCCCTTCTTTGTCTCCCTTCCGGCTGCCGCCTGCTTCTTGGCCTTCTTCCGGTGAGGCTCAAGAATTTTCAGGAAATCGGGATGGACCTCGAATCCCAGTTCAAGGGCCTTATCGCAATTTTCGACAGCTTTTTCCATATCTCCGAGGAGATGGTATACGTTTGCGAGATTATTGTATCCAAGGGCAAAATCAGGCGCCATCGAAAGCATCTTCCTGTTCGTCTCCAGACTCTTTCCAAGATCGCCTTTCTGGAGATAGGCATTAGCGAGGTTGCACATCGCCTGGACGATATCAGGGTTTAGATCCAGGGCCTTTTCCAAGGCTGCGATAGCCTCATCTGTTTTTCCCATCTGAAGATAGGCAAACCCAAGATTGGTATATCCTCTGGCATATCGGGGCTCTATCTCCACGGCTCGGAGATTCGCTTTCGCAACCTTCTCAAGATCGCCCTCTTTGAAATAGATGTAACCAAGATTCACGAAAGCCTCGAACATCCTGACGCCCTCGGTAATCGACTCTTCGAAGGCCTCGACAGCTTCGTCGAATTTCCCCTCGCTCATCAAGGCAACACCCATATTGTAGAGGGAAGCAGCACAATCAGGCTTCTCGATAAGGCGGAGCTTTTGCTCGGCAATAAATTCTTCTATGTTAGGTAGTCTTTCCATAATTCTTTATTTTATCATTGAATGAGCTTGTAGGTAAACCGGGTACGTCCTTATGCATTACCCACCTTGTCTCAGCGGTTTTCCTGCGGGGTCAAGGCAGGTATGGAGCGATCCTGTATCTTCACACGCTACGAGGGAAAATCTATACCTCCGGGAGGGGGATAATGCACATGGGTGGCTTTTGAAGCCACCCATGTGTCTACATATCCTTCAAGCTTCTGCTATTCTCTGGCTATCGTTTAGCCGCCTGAATCGCCTGATTTTTCGACGGATATGCCTCTTCCTTTCAATCCGTACATGGTAGTGCTTCCAGTCGACAACAATTCCAGTACCTCTTCTCTCACCATCTCGGATGCGACGTTCTTAACCTCTGATGCCCCGGCGTCAGGAATAACCTTCTTCACGCCCACAAGCATATCCTTGAAATAGAATTTGCTTTTCGCTCCCTTGGAGGCATAGTCTATGATAGCCTGTCTAATGTCTTCTGGTCTTCCCATAGTGTTTCACTCCTTTAATTCTTATATACCGCCAATAGCTTTGGATACAGCCCACGCATGATCTGTGTACTTGAACTGAGTCGATGTCCTAAACGTGTCCACGGCAAGGCGGTAATCATCGATGCTTTTCTCAGTAAACGGAATACCCGTCTTCTCGAAGAATTTCTCCCAGCCGATGCGCTGCGCCCAGTCGCCGACTCTTTCGTACTTGTTCGCGTCCTTTGCCCAGACTTCAACAATCTTCTTGACAACGGTAGTCACTTCGGGCCAGCGCGGTGTGTTGTTCGGCAGCCACGGGATAATGACCTTCGAGAATTTCGGCATGCTTATGCGGTTCGAAATCTTTCCACCCACCAGAATAGCTATGCCGTCGCCCTCTCTATCGGCCAACGGTAAGCCCATACACATAGTGTAACAATTTCCGCAGTACATGCATTTTTCCTGGTTGACGGTTACACTCTTCCTGCCATCTTCGGTTGTGATCGGCTTGATTGCGTAGAGAGGACACGCCGCAACAACCAGAGGAATCTCGCAGACCTTCCCCAATACTTCATGGTCGATTGCAGGCGGTTTACGGTGATATCCAAGAAGGGCTATATCCGAGCAATGCACGGCGCCGCACATATTGAGGCAGCAGGCCAGAGCGATTCTCAATTTCCCCGGAAGCCTCATATTCTTGAACTCATCGAATAATACGTCTGCTGTGGATTTCACAGGACCTGAGGCATCTGTTGCCGGGGTATGACAGTGAACCCATCCCTGCGTATGCACGATATTGGACATGCACATCCCTGTGCCGCCTGTCGGGAACTTAAAGGAACCGCCCGCGTGTTTCCTGCTGTCCAGTTCCGTCTTGAGTGCTTTCGCCTTTGCTTCGTCTTCCAGTATGAACTCAATGTTGTTTCTTGTTGTGAACCTCAAATAACCCTTGCAGTGCTTGTCCGCAATGTCACATATCTCACGTATATGTTCGACAGACATGATTCGCGGAGCAGCGGCTCTCACGGTGAAAGCCTTTTCACCTGTCTCCGAAACATGCACTAAAAGACCGGGTTCCAATATCCTGTGAGAAGCCCATTTCCCGTAATTCCTCCTGATAACGGGCGGGAGCATCTGACCGTAATGGTTCGGCCCAACGTCTGTTAACCTGCCTTCCTGAGGCTTTTTGGGATTGAAATAACCAAGTTTGCCTTTCGACATAACATACCTCCTTTATATTATCTTGGATGTCTGCTTCTGTAAGCGTTAATATCTCTCTGCCAGCCGCCGGGAACCTCCGACTCCTTAAAGAAGACATAAGGATTGGAGCGAGGCTCTTTGACCATCTGAGGCATAGGCGGAATCCCGAGCACCTCTATGAATGTCTTCAGGGATACGCGTTGAATCGTCTCACCTATGCGCTCACGGTTCTTGCCTTCCTCAATCCACCAGTCAAAAACCTTTCTGACAAGATTCTTTTGGCTGTCGTAAGGTTTGTTCACATACATAAAAGGTATTGTCATGCATGCCATCTGTGCGCCTTCAAGGATCGGCGCCTTCGCGCCAAAGAGGATACTCACGCCCTGGTCTTTGCCTACCCTTAACGCCTCGGGCATGGCATCTATGCAATGCATGCAGCGATTACATTCTGCGTTATTGATGCTCAGTTTACTCCCATCCCACCGCATGCATTGGGTAGGGCAGAGGTCAATGATTTCCTTTTGTATGTCGAATTTACCCCAGTCTCTTCCGGCAAATCCGCCGCCGTCAGGCGGAATTTCGCCGCCGACATACGCTTTTACGGCATCCGCATTAATGCGGATATCGTCTTTCCATGTCCCGATGTATGCCATATCCGAGCGGGCGATGCTGGCAGTGCAGCCATTCGGACATCCGTCAAATTTGAATTTGAATTTATACGGGAAGGCAGGTCTGTGCAGTTCGTCCTGGAATGTCATAGTCATGTCATAGCACATATCCATGGTGTCGTAGCACGCGAATTCACAGCGTGCCTTGCCGATGCAATCAGAAGGTGTACGGAGGTTTCCACCCGAACCGCCCAGGTCAACGCCCAGATCATGGGTCAGATCGAAAAATAAGGGCTCCAACTGGTCGGAGAATGAACCAAGGATTACGAGGTCTCCGGTAGAGCCGTGCAGGTTTGTCAATCCGCTTCCCCTGTACTCCGCTATATCGCAAAAGCCCCGGAGCCAATCGGTCGTATAGAATTTGGCGCTGGGCTGATTGACGCGGATGGTATGGAAATGCGCGATGTTCGGGAATTTGGCCTGCTGGTCGTTGTACCGACCGACAATGCCTCCGCCGTAACCGAGAACTCCAACAATACCGCCATGTTTCCAGTGGGTCTCACCCTCTTTGTATGAAAGCTCCACTATTCCCAGCAGATCATCACAAATCTCAGCAGGGATCATGAGATCTTCCTGTCCAATTTTATGTCTGTGCAAAGCCTCTCTCTTTATGTCACTGATAAAGCTGGGCCACGGACCTTTCTCCAACTCCTCCAACTTCGATATATCGTGCTTGACCTTGAAGGCCTTGAGCTCGTCGTCTGTATAGTTCTTCAACTGCGCATCGCTAAAAATTCTTATGTCAGCATATTTTCTATGCTCTTTTTCTTCTTTATCCCACAGCTTCTCTTGTCCTGGGACTCCCATCTGTTACCTCCTTCTGCTTGAGTTTTTATACGTTCCGGGCAACTGAAAACAAAATCGAGAGACTGCTTGTCACCCCCTTCCTTTGGATAAGTGTTTGCCAAAAATCTGGACAGAAATATGTCTTTTTCTTTTGCTGGAGCTAAGAAAAGTGTTTAATGATAATCAACTCAACTTCTTTTGTCAAGTAGAGAATATTTATAGATAAATTAAATAATTTGATTAATTTATTTGATAATAAAGCGGCCTTGATTTAAGCGCATGCTTGATTACCAAAAGGGCAGGCGAAGATGAAAACATCGACGATTTCGAATTTCTTCCAAAAAGACGGCAAATAATCAGCCTTTCCATGTGCTTGCCGTTATCTTGCGAACCGCTTCAGCCGCCCATTCCCCGAGAGATTTACGAGAAAATGCACCGGCACTGTAAATCTGTACCATCTCCGTGCGACCAGTCAATTTTTCGAGAAAAGGCAAAGCGGGTGCATAGACCGCCTCACCCATTACCCATGCCAGAAGCCCGAGGGTCTCCACGTCAACGCTCTCGAAAAGTTCAAATATCTTGTCCCGAAAGAAATCCACAGACTCCGCGATGCGCTCGCCCAGGCGACCGATCCCCCAGAGACCGCCTTTGATGAATGGAGGCTCTTCTATCGAGTAGGCTATCATCATACTTCCGTAGGGATCTATAATTTCGGGGATATGGGCGATGATTTCCCCGATTGTCTGAGGAGCGCTCCAGCCGATGCCGCCCGACTCATCGGACATCGACCAGAAGAGGGTTCTGACATAATTTCTTACTTTCTCGTGCTCTCCCGACCGCCACCGACGTTCCATAACCTTTGCCACCGTCTCAACCGCCGCCCAGCGGACGGCTTCGTCAAGATCGTACAAACGGTAACGGACCTGCTGCCAGACCCTGCAGTCCCTGAGGCAGAGATCGACAAGAAGGTCATAATCTCTTCTTCTGAGCAGTTCCTCGACTTCAGCCCGCATTATCGATGAATGGAGCAGATGCGGCATTGGAGCGCTTTATCCCGATTCTTATAGGGATACCTCGGAGGTACCGATTACTATCGGGGCCGAGAATGAGCGATGACGCCGCATCTGCTCTTCATCATCACACACTCACGAATAATCCGGGTAGACTTGCCGGCAGTTCCTCAGCCATCAGATAGCCCGACAGCATCATTTTACACGGTTTTGATATTTTTGTTTACAACCACCCCATGCCGGGTGATATATTATTGGGCTTATGGAAAAATCCAAGAGAGCGCGTTTGCTTCTATTTTTGTTCATTTTGGTCCTTGCCATGTTCCCCGGCACACTTCGCGCGGAGGATCTCCCCGCAATCAGTGCTGTAGAGATACAAGGGCTGAGGCGAATAGAAGAGAGCGCCGTAAAAGCGAAGATCACCCAGAAGGCGGGCGAACCCATCTCGCAGGAAAAAACTAACGAGGACATCAAGAGTATTTTCAAGATGGGATACTTCGACGATGTGAGAGCCGAAATTCAGCCGTTCGAGGGCGGCGTCAAGCTCATTTACGTACTGAAAGAAAAACCCACTGTAGTAAAGATCGATCTGCAGGGCAATGAAGAACTTGATGACGAAAAACTGAGGGAGAAGCTGACTATTACTACCGGCGCCATCGCCGACGCGGTTCTTATTCAGGATAATGCCAACAAGCTGAAAGAGTTTTACGAAGAAGAAGGATATTGGCTGGCGCGCATCGTCCCTGTCGTAAAAACGATCAGCGACCACGAAGTGAGTCTGACCTATCAGATCGAAGAGGGGAACAAGATAAAAATCAGGAAGATACAGACGGAGGGGAATAAGGCGTTTTCCACAAGCAAGATCAAAGGTGTAATGGAGACAAAGAAATGGTGGCTTTTTTCCTTCATCACATCTTCCGGATATTACCAGAAAGTCCGGATGGATACCGATATCGAGCGAATACGAGACCTCTATTTCAACAACGGGTACATCAAAGTGGTTGTCGGAGATCCGAAAATACAGCTCACTCAGGATAAGACCGGAATGATAATTACCATCCCGATCTCCGAAGGGGAGCAATACAGAGTCTCTTCTATAGACTTCACCGGGAATAAAGTCTTCGACGACAAGGCCATCAGGGGAAAAATAACCATGGTCCCCGGCAAGCCTTTCAGCAAAGAAACACTGCGGAAGGACATCTTTGGAATTTCCGATCTGTATTCGCAGAATGGATACGCGCTGATTACCGTCACGCCCGACCTTATCCCGGACGAGAACGCAAGGCTTGTCAAAGTGATGTTGAAGATTGCCGAAGGTGACAAATTCAAGATCGGAAGGATAGAAATCTCGGGGAACACAAAGACCCGTGATAAGGTCATAAGGAGAGAAGTCAGGCTCGATGAGGGCGACACCTTCAACAGTGCGCTGCTCAAGAGGAGCTACGAAAGGATAAATAACCTGAACTTTTTCGAGACTGTCGAACTCTCTCCGAAGCCTCAACCGGAGGAAAAGCTCGTCGATATCGATATTAAGGTAAAGGAAAGGCCGACAGGATTCTTCAGTATAGGAGGCGGTTACAGTTCGGTCGAGAGATTCATCGCCATGATCGAGTTGACTCAGGGCAATCTTTTCGGGAGGGGGCAATACGTAAAGATCGGAGCCCAGCTCGGAGGAAGAACCACTTATTATGACATAACCTTCAGAGAGCCCTGGCTGTTTGACAAACCCATTTCTCTTTCTGCCAATATCTATAAGAGTCAGAGAGATTATATCGAATACGACAAAGATGCAACCGGCTTCGGGCTCACACTGGGCAAGAGGTTTACGGAATACTGGTCCGGCAGCGTCTCCTACAATTTCGAAGATGCGAAGGTTACCAATATTTCGGATGACGCATCCTCAATCATCAAGGACCAGGAAGGAAAAAGAACAACAAGCAGTATAACTCCTACTGTAGTCAGAGATTCACGGGATAATTACCTGGATCCCTCCCGTGGTTCGAGGAATTCCCTTTACGTCACCTATGCAGGCATCGGCGGAAGCAACAATTTTGTTAAGGGCGAAGTTGACTCTGCCTGGTATCTGCCCCTTGGTCCCACATCTTTCATGCTGCGGGGAAGGTTCGGATACGCTACCGGCGTCGGTGGCAAGGAACTGCCGCTTTACGAGAGATTTTATGTGGGCGGCATCTATACGGTGAGGGGTCTGAGCTTCGGCGAAGCCGGACCGAGAGACGCGGAAACCAACGATGAAATAGGCGGACTGACCCAACTGATTTTTAACGCTGAATTCATCTTTCCCCTCGTGAGCGATATCAGATTGAAAGGCGTAGTCTTTTCTGATGCCGGGAATTCATACGATACAGGCAGCCATGATATCATTTCCGACAAGTTCGGAGAACTGCGATATACGGCCGGTGCAGGGGTGCGATGGATATCTCCCATCGGTCCTGTGAGAATCGAATGGGGATACAATCTCGACAGAAGACCCGGAGAAAGTTCGAGCAAGTTCGAATTCGCCTTCGGGACGTTTTTCTGACATTCAGTTTAAAATATAAGAAATAACTAGGAGGTTTTCGCATGAAAAAAATAGTTAAAAACTTTCTGCTGCCGGGCTTGCTGCTCGCGGCGCTTTGCATGATGCCTGTTTCGGCACGTGCTGTCGACGCAGTTAAACTCGGTGCAGTGGACGTCCAAAAGGTTCTGAACGAGTCCGAAGCCGGGAAAAAGGCTAAGACCGACCTTGAGGCTCTGATAAAATCCAAACAGACAGTCATAGACGAAAAAGGCAAGACTGTCGAGAAATTCAAGAGCGACATCGAAAAACAGGCTTCCGTTCTTTCGGCCGAGGCGAGGAAGACCAAGGAGGAGGAACTCGAAAAGGCGGTAAGGGAATACCAGCGTCTCGTGCAGGACTCGCAGGCCGACGTCAAGAAGAGGGAAGCCGAACTCACGGAAAATATTTTGAGAGAGATCCAGGAACTTATACAAAAGGTCGGTGAAGAAGAAGGATACGTCATGATTTTCGAAAGAGGAATGGTCATCCATTCCAGCAAAGGGATAGACCTCACAGAGACCATTTTGAAGAAATATGACGAGATGAAATCCAAATCGAAGAAGTAGTGAAGCTCAAGGAACTCGCAGCCCTCGTTCATGGGGAAGTCGTCCTTGGCGACGAAAACATCGAGATCACCGGCGCTTCGGGCATCCGGGCAGCAAAAGAAGGCGAGATCACCTTTCTCGCAGGACGAAAATATCTGAAAGACCTTGCCGCATCCGGAGCATCAGGGGTGATCGTCAAGGAACCGCTCGCCGACATACCGATTGCGCAGGTGAAAGCGGCAAATCCCCATTTGGCTTTTGCAAGGCTCCTCGAGTATTTCTATGTGAAACGCCGGGAACCCTTCGGCATAAGCGCCGATGCTTATGTTTCCACGACGGCTCGGCTTGCGGAGAGCGTCTCTGTTCATCCATTCTGCTACATAGCGGATGGAGTGTCTGTCGGAAAAGGCGCCGCGATCCACCCATTCGTTTTCGTGGGCGAGAACAGCGTTATCGGCGAGGAATGCGTCTTACACCCACATGTAACGGTGCGGGAAAACGTTCAGCTTGGGAACAGGGTAATCATTCATTCAGGCTCTGTAATCGGGTCTGATGGTTTCGGTTACGTCTTCGACCGGGGCAGACATCATAAGATACCCCAGGTGGGCGGGGTAGTGATCGAGGACGATGTGGAGATAGGATCCAACGTTTCCATTGACAGGGCGACGACCGGAAATACGTACATAGGCAGAGGGACAAAAATAGATAACCTTGTGCAGATTGCGCACAACGTGATGATAGGAGAAAATTCGATCATTGTCGCCCAGGTTGGAATCTCCGGAAGCTGTGAAATCGGCGATTATGTTACCATTGCAGGCCAGGCCGGTATAGCCGATCATGTGAAAATCGAATCACAGACAATGATAGGAGCGCAATCGGGCGTTCTTTCCGATCTTACCATGGGGGCTTATTCCGGGACGTATGCAATGCCTCACAGGGATTGGCTGAAAGTTCAGGCTGTCTTTGCAAAGCTTCCGGAGCTTTATAAAAGAATAAAGGATCTTGAAGAAAAGATCCGTGAATTCGAAGGGAGGAACCCGGAATGATGGATATAAAAGAGATTCAGCAGCTCTTGCCCCACAGATACCCGTTCCTGCTGGTCGACCGGATCATCGAGATCGAGCCGGGCGAAAAAGCCGTGGGGATCAAGAATGTGACGTTCAATGAAGAATTCTTTCAGGGACATTTCCCCGGAAATCCCATTATGCCGGGCGTCCTGATTGTGGAAGCCATGGCGCAGGTGGCGTGCATACTGGCCCTACGGTCCGGAGCGATGCATGGGAAAACAGTCTATTTCCTGAGCATCGAAAAAGTGAAATTCAGGAAACCCGTAGTACCCGGAGACCAGCTCAGGATGGAGGTCAGAATACTGCAGCATCGCGCCAATGTCTGGAAGTTCTCGGGAAACGCCTTCGTCGGGGACAAGATTGTGTCGGAGGCGGAATTTACGGCTATGGTGACAGATAAGGAGATCTGAGTTCAAATGGAGAGAGTGATTCATCCGACAGCGATTGTTGACCCGAGAGCAGAAATTGACGAGGGCGTACTCATCGGCCCGTTCTCCGTGATCGGAGATGGAGCGAGGATAAAGAGGGGTTCCAAGCTCCACTCGCATGTGATCATCGAGGGAGATACCGAGATCGGAGAAAACTGCGTTATATACCCGTACACGAGCATAGGCCTTCCCCCACAGGATTTGAAATACAAAGGAGAAAAGACCGGAGTCAGGATAGGCAACAATAATACGATCCGGGAATATATAACCGTGCACAGGGCTTCTGTCGGCGGAGAGGGTCTTACCGTTATCGGCGACAACAACTTCCTCATGGCTTACGTGCATATCGCTCATGACTGCAGGATCGGGTCCGGTGTGGCCTTGGCAAATGTGGCAACCCTCGCGGGTCATGTCCTCGTCGAGGATCATGCCGTTATAGGCGGCCTCGTTGCAGTGCACCAGTTCACACGCATCGGCGCTTATGCGATGGTGGGCGGTTTCAGCGGTGTGGGGCAGGATATTCCCCCTTACATGATAGCATCGGGAGCCCGGGCGAAGCTCTTCGGTCTAAACAAGATCGGCCTGAAAAGGCACGGTTTTTCGGATGAGACAATCGACGAACTGAAGAAGGCATACAAAATCCTTTTCAGAGAAAAACACACCTTGAAAGAAGCCTTGAAAAAAATCCAGCAAGATCTTCCATACTCCGACGAGATCAAACACCTCATTGAATTCATAAAGGAGAATAAGAGAGGGATCTGCCGGTAAAGAAGCAATTAGCGATTAGCAATTAGAAATGCAGAATTGTCATTTTTCGATAATCGGCCCTTCATTGATAATTACTAAGACAGTACAAGTAAGGAAAAAACGACCGTCATTCCCCGACTTGATCGGGGAATCCAGTCCTTTTTTCCTGCTTTCCTGAATACTCCGGTCAAGCCGGAGTATGAAAAATTTGGAAATTATTTGATCTGTCCCGGAGACGTTTGTGACGAAACCTCAGCACTTAAATAGAAAACTCGGTCTTATAGCCGGCGCTGGCGAACTCCCCGTGGCAATCGCGCAGGAAGCAAAGGCACAGGGATACAGTATTTTCGCAGTGGCGCTGGAACCTTTGGCGGACAAGAGCGTATCGGCCTACGCGGATGTGATAAGTTGGGTTAATGTCGGCAAATTTGGAAAACTGATCGACACATTTCGTAAACACGGTGTCAGTGAAGCTGTTATGGCGGGAAAAGTCTCGAAGACACTTCTTTATAAAAGCAAAATCACTCCGGATCTGAGAGCGATGAAACTTCTTTTTTCGCTGAAAGACAGAAAGGACGATTCCATTCTTTCGGCAATCGCAAAAGAGCTTGAAACCGAAGGCATCCGCCTCCTCGACATCACCCGGTTTGGCGGGTCACTTCTGACACCGGGGGGAGTTCATACCAAAAGGAAACCGACCGAATCCGAATGGAAGGACATCGAATTCGGCTGGAGGATGGCAAAAGAAATCGGGGGGCTCGACATCGGCCAGACCGTAGTAGTCAAGGATCGGGCTGTCATGGCTGTGGAAGCTATCGAAGGGACGGACGAGGCGGTACGAAGAGGAGGGATGCTGGCGGGTGAAGGGGCTGTGGTTGTGAAGGTGAGCAAACCGGAACAGGACATGAGGTTCGATGTCCCTGCCGTGGGCCTCCGGACATTGAACGTTATGAAAGAAGTACACGCAAAAGTCCTCGCTGTTGAAGCAAACAAGTGTCTTATCCTTAACAAAGCTGCTCTGATCCAAGAGGCGAATAACGCAAAAATCTCTGTTGTGGGATATTCGGGATCGTAGGCACGGCTGCGCGGAATAGCCAACGGCAGGCTGGATAGCTCATAAACACAGCGACGATAATCAATTTAGACAGGGGGATGACTGATGAAAAGATATGAAACAACGGTGGTGTTTTTCTTTTTTGCATTCTGGTTCCTGCTGGCCGGGTCCCGGGCCAATGCAGAAAAGCCTGTCGTTATTTTCGATCAGGGGCATGGCCAGAAGTTTGTGGTCGAACTGGAAGGAGATTTTCATTTTTCGGGCCTGTCGGGATTGTTCAAACATGATGGGTTCGAAGTGGAAACCAGTACGGAACGGATCAATGACAAGACTCTCGCAAGGGCCGACGCGCTGGTTATATCCGGCGCATTCAATCCCCTCTCTTCATCGGAAATAGAGGCCATAATTCATTTTGTCGAAAGCGGGGGCAACCTCTGCATAATGCTCCACGTACCACAGCCTGCAGCCGAACTGATGAGCCGGCTGAAAATCTACGCGTCAAACGGGGTGGTTCAGGAACGGAAGAACCTGATAAAACAGGAACCAAAAGAATTCTATACCTCTAAACTGGAAAAACACGCAATCACAAAAGGGGTCAAGAGATTTGCCGTCCACGGCGGATGGGCGCTCATGAACGAATCGAAAACCGGCAAGATCATCGCATGGTCCGGCCCCAGGGCGTGGATCGACCTTAACAGAAACAATAAATTCGACTCTCCTCCCGATGCGCAACAATCATTCGGTATCGCTGTTGCCGGCACCCTCGGCAAAGGACACTACGTTGTTTTCGGAGACGATGCAATATTCCAGAATTCATTCCTTGTGAAGGAGAATCTGGCGCTCGGGAAAAATCTGGTGAAATGGTTGAAGAGTCCCGGCAAGCACGGGATGCTCACCGACCGGTCGCCGGACAGCCGAAAGCAGACTTCAGCCGAAAATTTCCTTGACACAAAAAAGGATTGTCGAGTATAGTTGATTCATGTTTAGTCTGTTGAACGCAAAGATTGTCCTTAGAGGCGCCTGGCATTCTGATGCCGTGGCCGAAGGGGGATTCTCTTAGCCTTCAACAGAAGATAATCCGACAAACTCAAAGGCCACGGAATAAACCCCGTGGCCTTTTTATTTTGGAGGTGCTTATGAAATGGGATGCCGAAGCATATGACACCGTAGAATCGCCCCAGACGGATGCGGGCGCCGAGCTTATTGCGATGGCCGGCGTAAGAGAGAACGATTCAATACTGGACATCGGCTGCGGCACCGCCAGGCTTACGCTTGAGCTTGCACGCCTGGCTCACAAAGGTAGGGTCGTCGGCATCGATCCTTCTTCTGAGATGTTGGGTAGAGCCGAGGAGGCTTCGGCGTCGGTCGATAACATCCTCCTCATGAATATCCCCGCTCAAAAGATGGCTTTCAACGAGGAATTCGATCTTGTGTATTCGAATTCGGCGCTGCAGTGGATAAAGGAGCAGGAGGATGTGATAATTCGTTCATACAAGGCTCTGAAGTCTGACGGCAGGATCGCTCTTCAGCTCCCGGCCAGGGACTTCGGCTGGGCGATGACAGAAAACATCCATAGCGCCTTTTTAGCTCTGGGGCTTGATTCCGAATATGACAAGATGGAGTCTCCGTGGAGATTTCCATTAAAAAGCGAGATGGAAGGTTATCTTTCTGACGCCGGTTTCATTGGCGTCAGGACCTTTTACAGAGAATACACGCTTTTATTTGAGAGTGTGAATGACGTTCTCGCGTGGGCTGCGTCTGCTGGCGTAAGGCCTTTTCTCGCACGCCTGCCCGAGAAGAAACAGGAGCGGTTCAAATATGCCTTTGCGATGGGGTTCGAGAATTACAGGACAGAAAAGGGCATAGAGTTTGACTTTCGAAGGCTCTTTGCGTTCGGAGAGAAATAGAGTCTGTCTTGGTTGTCACCCTGAACTCGTTTCAGGGTC
Organism: Nitrospirota bacterium; assembly: GCA_040757315.1. GTDB lineage: Bacteria > Nitrospirota > Thermodesulfovibrionia > Thermodesulfovibrionales > SM23-35 > JAKLQR01. Next base: position 1,322 of record JBFLXP010000017.1, on the reverse strand, counting down.
TCGACTGACTTTCTGATCCTGGAGATGCTGAAATAAATTCAGCATGACAAATTGGACTTCTTCAGCAACTGCCAACGGACGAGGAGGATTATGATGTATTCTGAAAGGATTGCCGGGGTAAGAAGCTCTGCCATACGTGATATCCTGAAGCTGACGACCAGGCCGGGGATGATCTCTTTTGCGGGCGGATTGCCGGCGCCCGAGCTTTTTCCTATGGAAGAAATAGCGAGAGCGGCTCAGAACGTCTTTTCAAAATACGGCCCATCCAGCCTTCAGTATTCCATAACAGAAGGCATCAAGCCGCTCAGAGAAAAGATCGCAAAGAAAGTGTACGACGGTCAAGGCATCGGCGTTGAGAACATCATAATCACACAGGGCTCGCAGCAGGGTCTCGATCTCATTTCCAAGCTGCTCATAGATAAAGGCGCGGTGGTCCTTACGGAGAACCCAAGCTATCTCGGCGCTCTTCAGTCTTTCCGGCTTTTTCAGGCGGATATTGTTTCGATTCCCTCCGATGAAAAAGGGATTCAGGTGAAGAAGCTAAGAGAAGCATTAAATTCGGTGAAACCGGCATTCATATATCTCATGCCGAATTTTCAGAACCCGACAGGCGTAACGCTCTCGATGGAACGCCGGACTGAACTTATAGAATTGATGAGAGACCGCGATGTTCTGATTGTCGAAGACGACCCTTACGGCGAGCTGATATTTGAAGGGAAAAGCCTGCCCACGCTATTCAGTCTCGCCCGGGGCAAGGACATCGTCTACGTGAGTTCATTTTCAAAAACCATTGTGCCCGGTTTCAGAGTGGCATACATAGCGGCTGACGCAGAAATTGCAGGGAAACTGGCTCTGGTGAAACAGGGCACAGACCTCCACACGAACACGTTGGGGCAACATGTTGTGAATGAATATCTTGAAAGCGGGAACCATCGGAAACATCTCGATATGGTCAGGCAGACGTATAAAACCCGCAGGGACTTGATGCTTTCGGCGATGGAGAAGCATTTCCCGAAATCGGCACGCTGGAACAAACCTGCCGGAGGAATGTTTATATGGGCAACTCTGGCGGATGACGGAACCGATTCAAAAGACATACTTCTTAGATGTATTGAGAAGGACGTTGCCTTTGTGCCGGGCCGGGAATTCTTTCCGGACGGTTCGGGCGGCAACACCATGAGGCTTAATTTCTCCAATGCCGCTCCGGATGACATTGAAAAGGGTATAAAGCGGATCGGCGAAGTGCTCGCAGGCATGGGATCTGAGAAGCGTGAATGAAACCCTATCGTTGCAAGAAGGGAGGGCATCCCTCAAAGCCTTTC
>JBFLXP010000016.1:0-18662 GCA_040757315.1 Nitrospirota bacterium | reverse complement strand
AGACAAATCGGAAAGTTCAGATGCTTCATCAGAGGGGAAAAATGAGAAGCGTTTTTGGGAAAAACTCAATGCAAATCATCCGCTCATATTTCATCTTGAGTGGCTTTTAGGCTTGATGCTGACGTATTTTTCAGTGAAGACGATGAACTTTGCGTTGCTTACGATTTCTTCGTGTCTGATTTTAAGTCCGCTCGTTGCGCGTTATGAGTGGGGTAATAAAGTTATGTCGTGGCTTGTTTCACTGCCCTTGTTATTTGTTTTATTGGCTTTTGGAAGCATGGGCACGGGCTTTCTGGGAATAAACGGTTTTTCGCTTTACTTTCTTGCAATGCATTTTTGAGGATAGGGTCATGAATAAAAAAATCTCCATTATGGTTTTATACATTTTTCTGATCTTTTCTATGTTTCCACTAACTGCATATGCCATCCCCGGCGATGCCGACGGCAATAGCGTAGTCGATATGGAGGATGCGCGGACAATTACCCGCTATGTAGTTAACCAGATTTCTGCCATTCCCAATCCTGCAGATGCAGATGCAAATCAGGACGGCAAGATAGATATGGAAGACGCCTTTATTATCGCCAAGAAAGTGAGCGGACAGACACGCATTGTTATGGTTTCCGCTTTGAATGGGTCTTCCGACATTCTTAAACAGGGCTCCATTATTCGTATTGAGGTTTTCGAGAAGTTCTTCCCTTTCAACATCACAGGCGGAACAGTCCGTATTCACTCAGTTAGCACGGGTTATGATTCCGACGATCAACCACTGACATTTGAACGAGATGGGAGATCTCTGTATTATCATTGGAACACGGCCGGACTTGCCGTGGCATCAGACTATGCAATAACCGTAAACCTCACCGGCCCAAGCGCTTCAACGCTCAAAACTGCCAAATCATCAAGTATGCTACAAGCAGCGTCTCAGCCTGATGCGATTGCCTCTCTTTCTGATGAGATATTCAAGCCGAGATTCCTGGCTGATGTGATCGATGCCTTCTGTCCTGCGCCAGGGATGCCGCTGGAGTTTCGGCGTCACGTTCCAAACAACGCACCTGCCTATCCATATCTTGGCCCTCTCGGGCGTGGATGGTTTCATAGCTATGATCTCAAACTTGAAGAGTTCACTGATGGGCGTATCGCACTCCGTAGTCGAATTTTTCAGAGCAATAGCGATGGCACGTATCAATCAGCGCCGGGTGATTACGGTGTTCTCACCCGTAATCCGGACGGCACCTTTCAACTGAAAGAAAAGAGCGGTTTTATATATCGATTCCGATCCGACCTTCGTCTAGACTACGAGCAGGATCTCAATGGAAATCGCATTACGGCGGTATATAACGGCTCAAACCAGCTTATCCAGATTCAGCATTCAAGCGGCAAGTCATTTTCCATGGCATATAACACCGCCGGCAGAATAATCAGCTTAACAGATCATGCAGGCCGGAAGACTACATATGAATATGAATATGATGCTACAGACTTAATGTTGACACGTGTCACTGATCCAACCGGAAACGTTACCGAATACACCTATATCATGGGAACTCCGTATATTCTTGGACTTCGATTAGTTTGTACAGGCACCTGTCAACCTAATATGCTGGACTACCGTCTTCAATCCATTTCGTTTCCGGACGGTACCCGAGTTCAAAACGATTTTGATACTCAGGCGCGTCTTACCCGTCAGACTGGCGCATGGGGAGCAAATCCTATAACTTACAGTTATGACGCTGACGGGACAACTCATATAACCGATTCATTAGGTGCTACAACAACAGTCAAGGTTAACGATAGAAGTCAGCCGCTTCAAGTGACCACGCCTGACGGCGCACAAACCACTTTTCAGTATGATGCCTCCGCAAACCTCGCACAGGTGACTGATCCGCTGTCGCATATCACTCATTTCTCGTATGACGGAGTAAGCAATGTCACTCAGGTGACTAATCCCCTCAGCCAAACTGTTCATTTAGCCTATGACCTGCGCTTCAATAAGCCTTCGTCCATAACAAATCCACTTGGTAAGACAACATCCTTTGCTTTCGATTCCAAAGGGAATCTTAGTTCTGCGACTTATCCAGACGGGAACAGCGAGGGATATGACTATGATGCTGCTGGAAACTTGATTTCCAGTACGGACGCTTCCGGAAAGATGACCCTATATTCTTACAATGCGCAAGGGCAGATGACTGCTCTTCAAAACGCCCTCGGAAATAGTACGCAGTTCTTCTACAATACAGCCGGTGGTCTTCAGAATGTTACAGACGCCAAAGGCCATGTTATTTCACATACGCGTGATACCTTGGGCCGTTTGACCCGACGCACCTATCCTGATAGCTCTCACGAGGACTACGAATATGATGGCGCCGGGAAAGTAACGGCTTTTACCAATCGAAGAGGAGAAAGGATATCCTTCTCATATGACGTGACAGGCCGCCTCGAATGGAAGACTTATCCTTCCGGGAAGAAACTGCATTTTCTTTATGATGGAGCGGGCTATCTTGCAAGCGTTGAGCAGGTTGTGGATTCTACAACCACCCTTGACACCGCATATGAGCGCGACGCATTACATCGAATTACTAAAGCCAAAGTCCCTGGAAAAGTTTATCCGGAGTCTTATGATGTCTCCTATTCATACGATGCCGCCGGAAACAGGACCTTTATGGCCCATCCTGACGGATATAGTCTTAATTATTCCTATGATGCAGCTAATCGTCTTACACGCATTTCTGATGCGAGCAATGCCACCATCGTGGCCTACGAGTATGACGCTGCCGGACGGCGGACAAAGAAAACCCTCGGCAACGGGACTTACACAACTTATCAATATGATGATCTTGACCGGCTGACTTTGCTTGTGAACCATGCTCCCGGCGGTGCAGTACAGTCTCAATTCGGTTATACATATAACACAGCGGGGATGCGCACATCCATGACCACGCTGGAAGGGATGCATAACTACACCTATGATAATACTTATCAGTTAACCGGTGTTTCGTATCCAGATGGGAAAACAGTCAATTATGACTTCGATGAAGTTGGTAATCGCAAAAGTATAACTGATAATGGCGCTTTAACTATTTACTCATCAAACACCCTTGATCAGTATACACAAGCAGGCACTGAAACCTTCGGTTATGATGCAAACGGCAATCTAACAACCCGTACCTTGAACTCCGCTACGACAGCCTATGGATGGGACGAGGATGATCGTCTTGTGAGCGTAGACCGAAATGGGAAGCATATTGACTACCACTATAATTATCAGGGCAGGCTTGTTGCTAAAACGATTGGCGGCCAGGTAATACGCTATGTTTGGGATGGTTTCGACCCGATTGCGGAGATGGATTCAGATGGTACCGTGACGAAACGCTATATCTATGGTGCAACTATTGACGAGATTGTTCTGGTTATTGCGAATGGCACGAAGTACTTGCCGCAGCAAGACGGTCTTGGTAGTGTCGTCGGAGTAACAAATGATAGTGGCACCATCGTTATGACGGTTGCATATGACGTCTACGGAAATATCAGAAGCGGTGCTCTCGGCCCAGTGCCGCAACGGTTTGCGGGAATGCGTTGGGATGAGGACGCGGGGCTATATTATGTGAGGGCGAGGTGGTATGATTCTCTGACCGGAAGGTTTTTGAGTTGCGATCCGGTATCCCTAATGGACGGCCGTTCTATTTATGACTATGCGGAAAACAATCCTTTGAACTTTATCGATCCCTTAGGTTTAGATAGCGGGCAGTCACGACAGCTTATGAATGAATATTTGCAATTAGAACGGCAAAGAGAGGTGTTTTCTAAAATGAACCTAACCTCCAAATATATATCGACGGGCTTTGGTATACTTGGAAACGCAGCTACCTTATTAAACCCTGCAGTTGGCATGCCCTGGCGACTTGCGGGTGTTGTTCTCAGTGAAGTTGGTTCGGCATTGTGGGAAGGCATAGCGGAATTTATAACGGGAGGCACAATACGAATGATTGACCTTCGAGAGAGTGAAATACGTGAGCAGATATTTCAAATGAAGCACGCGACTGAGAAAGATCAAATTCCTCAATATAATGCAGAGCGATACCGTGACCCGTTTCAGTCCTATTTGCCTTCTCGTGAAGATATCATTAACAGAACATTAGATAGGTGGGAAGCAATAGAAACAGCCTTGAATTACTGGTCTGGAGGGACCTGTCCCACTTTTATTCAAGGCGGTCAACTCCGTGAAGAAAGATTAGACAGTTCGAAGGATGCTTTGATAGCAGGAATCAAAGTTCCCTGGATTGATTCTCTCCTCCGTTCTGACATCCCCATTTACGGCATCGCATCAGGCAAGGATTTCTCTCGGTATCGTATTGAATACGGTGAGGGGATGAATCCTGCAACATGGCATTTAATTGAAGAATCGGATAAGCCCCAAGAAAAAGCGCCTGACTTCAAGGACATTTCGTGGATGCAGGGTGATCTTGACCTGAAAGGCGATCTCGCTACATGGAACACAGGATTGAAGAACTGGATTCACCTGCCGTGGCATCCACAAGAAGACACGACAGACCTCAATGGTATTTATACTCTGCGACTTACCGTTTATGGAAAGAATGGGGAGAAGGCTGAAGATAAGATACAAGTTGAAGTCGGTCGGGCTATTGCGCAAAGTTTATCGGGTGTTGCAATCAGTCCCGACAAACGAGTGCTCATGCGCTTTCCAGAACAGGCATTAACGCATCCATTCCGCGTTTACACGATATTGCCGCTGTCTGATGTCGGAGAAAAGATCCCGGAACTTTGTAACGGATGTCGGGCTGTTGGAGATGTTTATCGTATCCGTGAGGCCGGAGATCGCTTTATCGAGGACGTATCGCTTGAATTCACTGAGAGTGAAGCCGGTGTGAAACAGTTTAATGTGGAAAACATCGGCATTAGCCAATACGATACAGTGAGAAATGAATGGGTCATGCTCAAGACGATGTTTGATAGGGACGCGGCTGTTTATAGAACGACGCTTACCGAATTGCCAAAGCCAAAGGCAATCTATGCTCTGATTTACAAGCCTTCGGAAACCCTATCGTCAATTTCTCAGCCATCCCCAAAGGTTTCAACTTTGACTCCTGCAAAGCCGCAGCGTCCCGGTGTCCTTGTTGAGAACACATTCGAAAATGATTTCGGGACGTTTGGTGAACGCGACCGGTTAGTCGGTGCAACACTTATGCGCGATAAGCAAGCAACGCCGGATGGATCATACTGCCTTAAGTTCGAAAATAAGAATTTCGGTGGGAATTTCTCCGCCACTGTTTTTGACAAGCCCTTCGACATCCGACAGCACGGTACAATGACCTTCGATTATCGCATTGGTCCCGGCACAAAGGTAGATTTTTTCCTTAAAGTCAACGGTCGTTGGTATGATCTGCGCTTTACCGGCGACCCAATTGATTTCAAATACCGTGATGTCAATATAGCAAATCTCGGCGCTATCGAAGGTATCATTGCAGACGACAAGTGGCATACTGCGAGCGTTGACTTGCGGTATCTCTTGCGTCAGCAAACGCGAAATACTCAAGTTGATGAGATTGTCATGGCCAACTGGGACGTGGGCGGTTATATGAAGCTTGAATTCGGCAGAAATCCGCGAGGCGCGGCGTATTACATAGACAACTTCAGGATTACCGGATCAGGGGAAATCGCGGATACACCGGCGACATTGCTTGTAGATGATTTCAATGCTGATAAAGGTAAAAACAACTTAGGTGGAGCTTCGGGCACATATACGAATCCGGGAACACGATATGTCGAGACGGCTATTGTTGAAATTCCTTCAATTCTTGCCAGTACGTCAAAATCTTTCTCTCGGAATAAGGCGCTGGCTTTCAACTTTGACACGACCACTCCCGACTCATACGGCGGATACTGGACTTCAATATCCGGCACAGATCTTTCCGACTATTCTACAATAGATTTTCGCTTATATTCGGGTAATAAAGTCCCGAATGTGATTATCGGTGTCCGAAGCAAGCAGGGTGTTGAAGGCAGAGTCAGTATAGTGCCGTATGTCTCTGCAACTGCGGATAGCTGGAGAGATGTGCGGATACCGCTAACCGCCCTGGCAGGTCTCACTGATTTTTCTTCACCTGATGTGCTTTTCTTCGCAGTTTCGCATAAAGACGTGAGCGGCAAAGATTCGATCAAGATCGATGACTTGAGGTTTCAGCGTCAACCGTATCCCGTCATCACTGACTTCGAATATTCAAATGACAGGGACCCGCTTGGGGGACATTATTCCACATATCAGAATGGCGCGGCATCAATTTCTTCAACGATTATGAAGGACATGCAGCAAGGAAGCAGCAACATGCTCAGGATTTCCTATGGCGGAAACATCGGACTTGACTACGGACCAAACGGTGGCTTCTCCTATGCCTTGTGGCGGGCGGCTTTAAATGGCATTGACGCCCGTCAATTCAGATATCTTGTCATGCGCATCCGAGGGGAAAAGGGAGGCGAAACGCCGAACATTTATTTGAGTGACCCAGTCAGACGTTATCCCTTGCGTGCAAAAGAAATACCTGCGCTTACTAAAGAATGGCAGACCGTTAAATTACCGCTTGAATTTTATGTCAAACATGGCGTTGACCTGAGCCGCCTTGAATCATTGGAAATGGTATTTGAATGGGCAGAACAGTCGGGCACTATTTATGTAGATGATGTAAGGCTTGAATGAAGCCATAAAGATAAAAGATCTTTTTGGACGATCAGGGTGCGATATGAATGAAATCCGATATAAAAAAGGTATCATATTTTTGTTGACATTGTCGGCTATATTATCCGGGTTTTTTTGCGAGAAGGCATATTCCGGCTCAACATGGCTGTTGGTGGATAGCCCCCGACCATCCTCTCAGGCTGGCATCTTCGAAACGGATTTAAAGTTTACAACGTGGGATGCTGCAATAGGTGCCTACACTGTTGCGGTTCATTATGACCCTTCTGTTGTGGAAATTCTTCAGATAATCGTTCCCCCTGATTCAGAATTCTTTGGGAATACGTTTGGCGATGAAAGTTCCTTTAAATCAGGTACAACGAACATATCTGCTTTTCAGGTAACGAACTTCTCTGACAAAACCTCTCCATCGGCCTTTGCAACAATTCAATGGAGGGTAATCAATTCTGCCAGCTCGCTTCCGAGTATCGCACTTGAGGCAAAAAACATCATTGATTATTTTTGGCGGCCAATTGAGGTCAATATTTCAGGGATTACCGATAGCAGTGCTTTGATTAATTTAGTTTCCCCAATAGATAAGCGGGAATTTACGGCATGTTCCTATTACAATCCTCCTATATTTCAATGGGCTACCACCGAGAACTTCAAAAATATAGAAGTCCAATTCTCAAAAGAAGATAATTTCGCATCCATCCCTGTGAAATCGAAGGTGAAATCAGGCGTTAACCAACTGTCTGCTAAACCATCGCTATGGAAGAAAATTTTACTTCTTCCGGGCGGCAATGGTGGAAGAGTCTACTGGAGAGTCGTTGGTACAAAAGCTGATAAGACAAGAGTATATAGCGGTATTCTCTCCCTTGAGGTTAATGGACCAGAGCCTGTTGGGGAGCCAATAATTTCGTCAACCGATATAACATCGTTACCTGTCCTCTCTTGGCAGAACAACTGCAATAGAAAGTTCAATGCATGGTTTGGAAATGACTGCAATTTCACCAAAAAGAAGTCTTTAACGTTTACTATTAAGAACCCTAACGATAACGGAGGAGCATTTATAAAAGCGCTCACGTCCGCTCAATGGACTTCGATCAGAAAACTCGTAGGCGATATCGGTGGATCAACAATATATTGGCATGTAGAGTCTTGGGATATTCTGAAGAGGTATAGTAAAACAGAAATTAAAGACTTTGTCATAGAGTCCACCCTTGTTTCCGGCAGTCTCAACGTCACAACTCAGGATCTTGTGGCTCCCAAAATCGCCATTGTGCAAATATGGCCTATGTTTGGACACGATGCTCAACATACAGGAAGAAGTTTTTATGTGGGGCCGTCAACTACACCTATCTCAAAGTGGACCAGTCATCTTTTCGATGTTTACAATACCCAAATTATCTTGGATTCGAATGACGCGCTAATCTATGGCATCGGACACTCTTTGAACAAAGAACAGAACCGTCTCCTGAGCCTGAACACGAAAACGAATCTATTCGATGAATTTATAGCTGATTCAAATATCTATGCAACACCGGCAATCGATTCTAATGGGACGATATACCTCGCAGATGGTATAGGAAACATTTATGCGCTTGATCCAGACTTCAGTTTGAAATGGAAGAAGAGTGGGTATTTTGGAGACCAAAATTATCTGCATGCGCCTCCTACTATTGCACCCGATGGGAATATCTATATGGTAGGAAATGACACTCTCGTAAATAACTCTATTATCTGTGTGACTCAGGAAGGATTACTAAAATGGAGATATAAGCCGAGTGATACTCCTGTCGCCAGTTTATCACCTGCAGTAGGCACTGACGGAACAGTTTTTGCCTGTGTTAAGGATGATGACTCGAATAGCAAAGGTGGCATAGTAGCCCTTAATCCCGACGGGACATTCAAATGGGAATACACAGTTGAAGACACCCCAACTCTATCCCCGGTCATTGGTCCTGACGATACCATTTATGTCGGAACCCGTCAGTTTCTCTATGCAATCCATCCTGATGGTAGTCTGAAGTGGATTAAAGCAGCAACAGAGTATGAGTTGAATGCATCCGCCATAGGTCCCGATGGCACTATTTATGCAAATTTTGGAGGCAGTCTCTCAGCAGTACGTCCAGAAGACGGTTCCATTATATGGACATTTAATTTTATCGATAATTCTTCTTATATGAGCAATGAAAATACTATTGCAATCGCCTCTGACGGGACTGTATATATTGGCACCCAGGATTACTTGTATGCAATCAATCCGGACGGGTCTGTCAAGTGGAAATACTACAGCCCTAACACATTTTTTATGTCTCCAATAATAGGCCAAGACGGAACGATTTATGTGCATCATGAGGGTAGTGTTTCCGCTCTATCCGAATAATATGCCGGCGGAGAATTTTGTAAGATTTATTGATGTTTGACAAGAGGATCCTTCTTTCGCAACATTGAAATTTCCGATTCTATTTTTTGCCAATTAGGCATCCCATGCACTGCGGCTTGAGTTTTAACCCAGACCCTTTCAATTCGATGAAGAAACTCTTTCCACGCTTTTTCATACTCAGGGAAATTGCTCACACCACTTCTTATCATTTTCTGATATGCGTCATCGGCAAGACAGAATTCTTCAAACGCAAACCTGAGTGGGTGATTTTTTGGCACTTCGAGTTTCATGCGTATCTATCTTGTGACTTCCACGGCGATCATGTCCTACACTGCCCTTTGTGCACCAATTCTATAAAAGATTAGCGCTGGAAGTGATTGATTTTAATGAAGTTCTTTGGTGCCGAAGGCGGGACTTGAACCCGCACGGCCTTTCGACCACTAGACCCTGAACCTAGCGCGTCTGCCAGTTCCGCCACTTCGGCACTCGGATATTATACCGTTCCCTCTTCAAAAAATCATTACCAGCCAAGCCAAGACATCTGTTGGGCAGCCGCGGAAGTTATTCAATTCCACGTATCAGTGAAGGGCAGAAAGGAGGAAGCTTCTATTGACAAAATCAACCATAATGGATGTTGTTCCATAATAGTTTGACTAAAAAGGAGTAGTATCCGTGATTCAACCCATTTCGAACCGTCGGAAGAAATCCCCTTGTGGAATCCCCCACAAGATCTTGGTAAACTTATTCGTAAAAGCTCTACGTGGTCTATTGGGCGTGGTTTGAACAACCAGGGTATACAATCCTGGATGCCCGTAACGCCTCGGCGCTGCGGGAACGGACATGAGGATTCCGGAGTAATAAGCATCCGACCAACAACAGCAAAAGAAAGGAGAAAGGAAATGAGGATCACTGTAATTATGATTGTCTTGTCGCTTGGAGTTTTGATGGGGGTGCATGCGCACGCACAAGACAAAAACCCGTGTAAAACCGACATCGCCAAACATTGCCATGACATTAAACCCGGAGAAGGCCGGCTTTACAAGTGCCTGAAAATATTCGACAAGGACCTGACACCCTCCTGTAAGAAGAGAATAGCCCAGATAGAAGAAGCAGTTCAGGAAGTGTCGTCCGCCTGCGCGGATGATTATAACCTATACTGTAGCAGCGTACTGCCGGGCCAGGGCAGAGTGGCGGACTGTCTGAAGAGAGCCGAGAAGCAGCTTTCCAGGAAATGCAAATCGGCACTGGCGGAAACGAAGAAAAAAGCAGAAGAAGTGAAGAAGGAAATGAAAGGGGAATAAGATATGGATCTGCGGTCTGAAAAAGGCCCTTGATGCGGATTGCGGTTCGTGTAACCGGAAGCTGGATATTTGCGAGCGGACTACTGATGCTGGGGTGGATAGTGAAGGGACAGGGTTGAGAATGTTAGGTGCTATCGCCTCTTCTTTTTATCCATTCTCTTAGCATGCTGAATTTTTACTTTTCTCCCTTTCATCATGCGATTGTTGATCGAGGCGATGACTCTGTCCGCAAGCTCGGCAGGAACTTCCACGAAACTGAAGGTGTCGAACAAGGCGATATTGCCTATCTTCCGCGGGGGTATACCCGCTTCAGATGAAATCGATTTTACGATATCACCGACATTAAGCCGGTCTTTTCTTCCAACAGTCAAAAAGAGCTTCACATAGTCCCCTGCCACTGGTTGCGGAATCCCGACTTCGCTTATGTCCTCCACCTCGGTCTTTCCGAACAGCATGGTCAATGCGGCGGCGGCAACATCCTCGGGGCTGTGCTCGGCCAGAAGTCTGCCTACAAGAGAATAATAGGCGGCATGCTCACCGCCTCGCATTGTCTCCGTAAGAGCGGAAACTATCACATTTTCCCGGGCTTTCTTCACCTGCTCCTTCGTCGGAAGCTTCGCCTTTTGAATAACCGTCTTTGCCGCCTTCTCGATGAGCCGCAGATGGCGATACTCTCGGGGCGTGACAAAGGTAATGGCGATCCCCGATTTACCCGCTCTTCCGGTCCTGCCGATCCGGTGGATATATCCTTCGGGGTCCTGGGGGATGCTGTAATTGATGACATGAGACACATCGGGAATATCGAGACCGCGCGCCGCGACATCCGTCGCCACGAGGATGTCGATTTCGCCTTTCTTGAACTTGCGCATCATCTCATCCCTGTGGGACTGAGTGAAGTCCCCATGGATCGCGCCAGCCGAATATCCCATCTGCTGCAGCTTGCCTGACACGTCGTCCGCTTCTCTTTTCGTCCGGCAAAATACCAGCGTCAGGGACGGACCCTCGACGTCCACGAGCCGCGTAAGAGCCTTTATCTTGTCTTCCTCCCGCACTTCGTAAAAAGCCTGTTTTATCTTCGGCACGACCATTGCCGCCGCATCCACACGGACATGCTTCGGCTTGTTCATATATTTTTTTGAAATAGCGAGGATCTCCGCCGGCATGGTCGCGGAAAATAGCATTGTCTGTCGCTCCTCCGGGACCTCGCGAAGGATCGTCTCGATGTCTTCGATGAACCCCATGTTGAGCATTTCGTCCGCCTCGTCGAGAACAACTATTCTTATGTCTTTGAGCACCAGGGACTTGCGCCGGATATGATCTATCACGCGACCCGGCGTGCCGACGACAACGTCTACCCCTTTGCGAAGGTTCTTGAGCTGAACCTCTATGTATTGTCCCCCATAGACCGGGATGGCACAGACTCCTTTTGCCGCGCTGATCCTGTTGATCTCCTGGGCGACCTGCACCGCGAGTTCACGCGTGGGACAGAGAATAATTGCATATGGATGTTTGCCCTTCTCAACGGGCTTCTGTTCGACAATCGGGATGCCGAAGGCCGCTGTTTTACCCGTGCCGGTCTGGGCCTGTCCGATTATATCCTTCCCCTTGAGGGCGGGAGGAATTGCAATCCTCTGGATGGGTGTCGGTTCCTCAAACCCCATGGTGGAAAGAGCCGTCACTACCTGATCTGAAATACCGAATTCAGAAAAATTTACCTGCATTGGTATAATCTCCTTTGCTCACATTATACGCGAACCGACGAGTGGAAATCATAAGTATCGCTGCGAAAGGCTTCTCGTGCCGCCCTCCCTTTCCCGAACGCACGGTTTTGTACAACTCTAATGCAGATGGGCAAGTCGTGGCTCGTCACGAAAAAGCAACGATGGAATTTCTGCGTCCGATAAGTTAGTATTTTTAATGAGCAGACGTTTCACTGTATCATTCTTTTTGACGTTCCTCCTGCTGTCGGTTCCGGCGGGTCGGGGCGATGCCCGCACAACCGACAATGATCAGGATTTGCAGGTTCCCATTCTTCTCTACCATCGCTTCGGCACTGCGGTTGTCGACGACATGACCGTAACCACGACTGTTTTTGAGTCTCACCTTAAATATCTCAGGGATAACGGCTATGTAGTGATCCCCCTGAGACGTCTCGTAGATTTCTATCTGGGGAAAAGCCCTCCCCCTCGTGTACGTTCAGTCGTCATAGTTGCCGACGACGGCCACAAATCGGTCTATACCGACATGTTTCCTCTTATAAAGAAATACCGTGTCCCGGTGACGCTTTTTCTGTACCCATCTGCAATATCGAACGCATCATATGCCATGACGTGGGATCAACTAAGGGAGATGAAGAGGTCGGGCCTGATGGAATTCCAGTCGCACTCATACTGGCACCCCAACTTCAGGAAGGACAGAAAGAGGCTGAAACAGGCTGAATACGAAAAGTTCGTGGATATGCAGCTCGGGAAATCAAAGGAAAAAATAGAGAAAGAGTTGGGCTGCAGGGCGAACATGCTTGCATGGCCTTTCGGCATTTATGACGACGAGATCATCAAGAGGGCCGTCAAGTGGGGATATGTCGCCGCGTTCACCATGGAACGCCGTCACACCGGAAGCAGTGACAACATTATGGCCCTTCCCAGATATCTGATGATCAATGCATACAAAGGGAATACCTTTGAGATGTTGTTGAGCGGGAGACTCCAACGAAAGTCTACCCACAAAATCGTTACAGCGTATGACTAAGAAACGTATCGGCATTTTTTCGATTACATGCGCCCTGATACTTCTATTTTTCTGGTATATGAAGGTGCACGGGACTTCAGACCCGATGCCGTTTACAAGCGGAAAGGTGATCGATTTTTCCACCGGAATGGCGATAGAAGGAGCAACCGTCACGCTCCACGATAGAGTTGCCAAGACCGACAAAAAAGGAATGTTTTTCTTCAATACCGTCGGAAGAAAGCTTGCCGTCAGAGCATGCGGATATCTGAGGGCGGAAATGAAAACCTCCAATCCAAGTCTTTCTCGTTCCTTAACCATAAGGCTGCAACCTTTCACCCCAAAGGCCCTTTATCTCACCGTTTATGGAATCGGGGACAGAAGGATACGCAGTTCTGCGCTCAAGCTCATAGAAGAGACCGAACTGAATTCCCTCGTTATAGACGTTAAGGGAGACAGGGGGATCATACCCTATAGAAGTTCACTGCCTGCTGCAAGCAAAATCGGCGCCCAGAAGATAATAACGGTAAAGGACATGAAAGCGTTGATCGGTTCCCTGAGGGAAAGAGGCGTCTATCTTATTGCGAGGATCGTGGTTTTCAAGGACAATCTCCTGGCCCTCGCAAAACCTCATTTGGCCGTACAGACAAGAGACGGAACAGTATGGCGGGATAGGGAAGATCTTGCCTGGGCCGATCCCTTCAGAAAGGAAGTGTGGGATTACAACATCAGTATCGCGGTTGAAGCCGCTCAATATGGATTTGATGAAATACAGTTCGATTATGTCCGCTTTCCTGACACTGTCGGGCTTGTGTTTTCAAAGCCTAACACTGAGGAGGAAAGGGTTAAAGCCATATCGGATTTTCTCGTGGAGGCTAAAAGAAGGCTTGCGCCTTACAATGTCTTTCTCGATGCCGACATATTCGGATATGTATTCTGGAATATTAATGATACAAAGATAGGGCAGAAGCTCGAAAGCCTTATTGATCCTGTTGAATATTTGTCGCCGATGCTGTATCCTTCGGGGTTCCGGTATGGCATACCCGGCTACAGAAAGCCCGTGGCTCATCCCTATGAGATCGTCTCCCTGACTCTCAGGAATGGCAAAGAGCGCGCGAACCTTCCCTCGGTCCGCTTCAGACCATGGCTTCAGGCATTCAGAGATTATGCCTTTGACAGGAGGCTCTTTGGCGGCCGTGAGATAAGGGATCAAATAAAGGCTGCCGAAGATTTCGGCTCACACGGCTGGATGCTCTGGAATCCGCAGAACACGTATTCGGCGGACGGATTGAAAAAAGAGTGAGCAACAATCTGTCCGGAACGAACTTGCAGCTTGCTGGAAATCAGGGGATATGTCTCGATTTCTGAAGCCAGATAAACTACCTTTATCTAAGTACAAGCCCACTTGTGACTATAATGTCTTTTGTGAATTCATAGGTGAGGCCTTCGCTTCGTCTTCAGCCTCATCGAGACAACCCGTGATCTGGCTTCAGAAATCAAGGCATATCCCCTATCGGATTATATAGCCGGAAATGGTGAGCACATCAATCGCGTGAAATGAAAGGCGGAAATTTTGTGAAAATAGATCTCCTGAGACCGTTTCTTTATATCATGTGCTGGTTATCTCCGGTTTCCATGGCCTTTGCCTCCGCTGTCGCAGCTTCGCCAACAATCCATGAAGATCGGTTGTCGGATATTGATGAGATCGTCGAAAGCGCCATCCGTGCAGGCCAAATACCAGGTGCGGTTGTTCTCGTAGGGACGGAGGACAGCGTCGTCTACCGAAAGGCCTTCGGATACCGAGCGCTCGCACCCCGCAAGGAAACGATGACGGCAGACACCATTTTTGATCTGTCCTCTCTTACCAAGGTAATCTCCACGACCACTGCGATCCTGCAATTGGCGGAAAAGGGCAAGATTCGCATCGAAGATCCTGCATCAGATTACTGGCCCGAATTCAAATCGAATGGGAAGGAATATATCACTATACGGCAACTGCTGACCCATTATTCGGGTCTCCGGCCGGATATTGACCTGAAGCCTGATTGGTCGGGCCACGACAATGCCGTAAAGAAGGTGCTCAGAGAGAAACCCGTTTCTCAGCCCGGCACAAAGTTCATTTACAGCGACATAAATTTTATTGTCCTCGGAGAATTGGTCAGCCGCATTTCCGGCCAAACGCTGGACGCCTACTGTGCCGAGAGTATCTTCAAGCCGATGATGATGAAGGACACGATGTTCAATCCTCAACCGCCGCTCCGCACGAGGATTGCTCCTACTCAGTACAAGAACAGGAATACCGGAGAACTCCTCCGTGGGGAAGTTCACGACCCCTCTGCAAGCCGCATGGGCGGCGTCTCGGGGCATGCCGGTCTTTTTTCGACTGTTGATGACCTTTCGATATTCGCACAGATGCTTCTTAAAGGCGGAAGCGTCCACGGAACCAGGATTCTGAGCCCCCTTACTGTTGAAAAGATGACCTCGCCCCAGTCTCCGCCTGATAAGATGATATTGCGCGGCCTCGGCTGGGACATCGATTCGCCTTTTTCCTGCAACAGAGGATTCCTTTTCCCTGTCGGTTCTTATGGCCACACAGGTTACACGGGAACTTCGATCTGGATCGATCCCGTATCGAAGGTGTATATCATCATCCTGACCAATCGTGTCCATCCCCATGGTCACGGCAGTGCCGATTTCATACGTTCCGGCATATCAACTGTTGTTGCTTCGTCTCTCGACCCCCTCACAAACGCAATGATTTTAGACGGCCGGCGATCTCTCACGGGCTATTCCGAAATCATGAAAAGTTATCGCATTCACGGCGATAGAAACGGCAGAGTGGAAACGGGAATAGACATACTGGAGGCTGAAGGGTTTGCGTGCCTGGAGGGAAAAAATGTCGGGCTCATCACAAACCATTCAGGCCGTGATGCTATGGGAAAGAGTACGGTAGAATTGCTTTTCAAGGCTCCGAGGGTTAAGTTGAGGGCCATATTCAGCCCGGAGCACGGGTTTTCCGGCGGCGATGAAGGCCAGACTGATGACTTCGTCAGGGAACCTGTAACCGGTTTGCCCGTTTATAGTCTTTACGGCAGAATCAAGCGTCCCAGCGACTCGGTGCTCAAGGGCATGGACGCGCTCGTTTTTGATGTACAGGACGCCGGGGTGCGTTTCTATACTTATATAACCACTCTGGCTTATACGATGGAAGCGGCAGCAAAGAATGGGGTGTCATTCTATGTTCTCGACCGTCCTAACCCAATATCTGCTTCGATAGTCCAGGGGCCGACCCCGGACAAAGATCTCAGATCATTCGTCAATTATTTTCCCATGCCGATTCGCCACGGAATGACTGTGGGAGAACTGGCGCAAATGTTCAAAGCGGAGAACAGGATAGATGTCGATCTGCATGTTGTCAGAATGCGGGGTTATGAGCGGGGCGATTGGTTCGATGAGACAGGACTCACATGGGTTAATCCATCTCCGAATATCCGGACTCTTACAGAGGCCGTGCTTTATCCTGGTGTGGCGATGGTTGAAGGAGCAAACGTAAGTGTGGGTCGGGGCACGAACATACCCTTTGAACTTCTCGGCTCTCCCTGGGTCGATGCAAAAGAACTGTCGGAATACCTTAACAAGCGCAAAATTCAGGGCGTACGTTTTATGCCTGCGGAATTCACCCCTTCGCGTGATCGCTTCAAGAACGAATTATGCAGGGGTGTTCAGATTATTCTCATCGACCGTCGGGCTCTGGACCCTGCTGCGCTCGGCGTAGAAATTATTTCCGCACTCTACCGTCTTTTTCCGAAGGCTTTCGAGATTGATAAGACTCTGGATCTCATTGGAACGCGCTGGCTTCTTCAGGCGATCAAGAACGGTGAAGACCCGAATGCCATCGTCCGGAGATGGCAGGATTCATTGAAGCAGTTTCTCGATTTACGTTCAAAGTACCTGCTATATTAGATCCAGAAATTGAACCGTATCCTTTGATCACACATGTAATCCTTTCGGCACCGGAGTTGCATCCCAAAAAGGGCTTGACATATTCGAACTCGCAGGTCTAGTATGGAATCAACAAATTGTAGCCGAAATCCATTTGGTGAATGGATACGGGGGAACCAATTCAGGGGCGCATTTCCCGGGATTTCCGGGGATAGGGAACTTCCAATCCCAAGCCCGCCAGCTAACCTCGCAGGCAATTGGAAGGGCAACGGAAAGAAACGAATATCGCTGCCCCGGCAGCGATTTTTTTTGTTCCTTCTCCTTGTCCTCGGAGGAAACGAAGATGCTTCAGCAGGAATCCGCCGTAAAGGGGATTATCCGGTCTCTCGGTTTGGTCTTCGGAGACATCGGCACAAGTCCCATCTACACAATAACCGTCGTCTTTCTCCTGATAAAGCCGACAGAAGCCAATGTCATGGGGGTCATCTCTCTGATATTCTGGACGATGATGCTCCTCGTCACCATTGAATATGCCTGGCTTGCGATGAGCCTCGGGAAAAAAGGCGAAGGGGGGACGATCGTTCTTAGAGAGATACTTGTCCCCCTTCTCAAGAAGGGCAGACAGGCATCCTTTGTCACGTTTCTCTCTATTATCGGAATATCTTTGCTCATCGGCGATGGAGTCATTACTCCCGCTATCAGTATCCTGAGCGCGGTCGAAGGGTCTCTTCTGATTCCGGGACTTGAGAAGACGGATCAGGGCACATTGATAATCATCGCGGGACTCATCGCCATAGTCCTGTTCTCCTTCCAAAGAAAGGGAACCGGAAAGGTTGCCGGCGCATTCGGGCCTGTGATGGTCGTATGGTTCTTATCACTCAGCGCTTCCGGAATCATATCATTGCTGCATACGCCTTACGTTATTAAAGCGCTTAATCCGTACCATGCCTTTCAATTCTTTATTCAGAACGGTCTGGCGGGGTTTTTTGTGCTCTCCGAAGTATTTCTCTGCGCTACGGGCGGAGAGGCGCTCTATGCAGATATGGGACACCTGGGGAGAAAACCAATCGTAAGGGCCTGGTATTTCGTGTTTATTGCACTGTTGATAAATTACTTCGGGCAGGGCGCATTCCTCATCGAACATCCTGATGCAAAAAGCACTCTTTTTGAGATGGTATTTCATCAGGCTCCCGCCCTCTACGTTCCTTTTCTCATCCTGAGCATTGTTGCGACCGTCATAGCTTCGCAGGCAATGATCAGCGGCATGTTTTCCATAGTCTATCAGGGCATCACCACCCATATCATGCCTATGTTCACAATCGAATTCACATCAACCGAACTCAGATCTCAGATCTATATAGGGCTCGTAAACTGGTTTCTGCTGTTTGCGGTCCTGTTCGCGATGTATGAATTCGGTGAATCCAGCAAGCTCGCGGCCGCCTACGGACTCGCCGTCACCGGAACCATGAGCCTTACGGGAATTATGATGACATGGATATTTCGTTTGAAAGGGAAAAACGTCCTCGCCCTTCTTGCGTTGTTCCTGACATTTATAGACGCCACATACCTTCTTTCAAACAGTTATAAGATCCCGCACGGCGGCTACTGGTCGCTCATTAT
>JBFLXP010000015.1:0-18664 GCA_040757315.1 Nitrospirota bacterium | reverse complement strand
ACAAGGGGCTCACCGCCGGTGATCATGACCCGCAGGCCCTGCATCGCTTCGAATTCTCTCAGGACAGACCGTATCAGGTCCAACGGCAGCTCCGAAAGAATATCCTTTTCTATGTAACAATGTCTGCATCTCAAATTGCATCGTTCCGTGACTTGCAGTTCAAGATATCGCAACGAAGGTTCGGGAGACTTTATGAGGGGCGGATGTTTTCTGCGGAGTACCTCAGTCTGCGTTAGGATTCCCTCATCAAGACAATAGTCTACAAAGTCTGTTT
Organism: Nitrospirota bacterium; assembly: GCA_040757315.1. Taxonomy (GTDB): domain Bacteria; phylum Nitrospirota; class Thermodesulfovibrionia; order Thermodesulfovibrionales; family SM23-35; genus JAKLQR01. The sequence goes on along the minus strand of JBFLXP010000015.1, from coordinate 18,390 downwards.
CATCATTGGAGCAATCCTTGTTTGAACAATTCATGAGATATAAAAACGACTCTTCGTCGAGTTCATACAGTTCATCCCTCTTCAAATGATAAACTGACGGAGTCTCGATCCATTTCAGGACGACATCTTTCGAAAGAAAGTATCCCATTTTTTATTCTACTAATAGGACGCTGAAAAAGTCACGAACGACCGGACGTTCCAAAGAATCTTGCCGGCTCCGGTAGCCTGAGCATCACGCGTAAATGCATTTTTCGGGGCTAAGGAGCCTGCCGATTATGCTATACTAAGAAAGATATTTGTGTTGTCTTCAGGGGAAATAATGACAGAAATGAGAGCAAAGATCCTCTGCGTCGATGACGATCCCGAGCTCCTCCTGATTCATTCGAGCATCTTGCGCCACGCCGGCCACGAAGTCTTGGAAGCTACCAGCGGAAGGGATTGTCTCTCGGTGGCGCGCCAGGAGCATCCGGATTTGATCCTCCTCGATGTCATGCTGCCGGATATCAATGGCGTCGATGTCTGCAAACAGATCAAGACAGACCCCGACCTGGCGGACACTCACGTTATGCTCATCTCCGGAATGGAGATATCGTCTGAAAGACAAGTCTACGGGCTGGAATCAGGTGCGGACGGATACGTTGTACGCCCGATTGCAGGGCAGGAACTTCTGGCCCGGATTCAGGCGATGATCAGAATCAAGAACGCCGAATCGGCCCTCCAGCAGAATCTCAATCAAAAAAAATTGATCCTTGAATCGGTGGGAGAGGGCATCTATGGAGTTAACAAAGACGGCATTACCGTGTTTGTCAACCCGGCTCTCACGAAGATGACAGGCTACGAAGCTTATGAGCTTCTCGGACAGAACCTGCATTTCGTCCTTCGACATTCAAAACCCGACGGCACTCCCTATGACAGAGAGGAATGCCCGATCCTGCATACTCTGAAAAAGGGCCGCACCTATAAAATAGCCGATGAAGTTTTTTGGAGAAAAGACGGAGCAAGTTTTCCCGTCGAATACACCAGCGCCCCGATTGTCGAGAACGGCAGCGTGGCGGGCGCGGTGATTGTAATAAGGGATATTGCAAAGCGCAAGAAGGCCGAAGAAGAGGTGAGGAAGCTGAATGAAGAGCTGGAACGAAGAGTGGTCGAACGAACTTACCAGCTCGAAGCCGTCATCAAGGAGCTCGAAAGTGAGATAATCGAGCGGAGAAAGGCGGAAGACAAGCTTCACACATATGCAGAACAGTTGCAGGAGCTGTCGAAACGTTTGATTGACGTGCAGGAAGCGGAGCGTCGCTATATCGCTCAGGAGCTTCACGATGAAGTCGGCCAGGCCCTGACCGGGATTAAGCTTGCCATAGACATGGTGATCAAAATGACTTCCGAACCCACTGGTTCATGCCTTGTTGAGGTGCAGAATCTTGTGCAGGAGCTGCTCCAAAGGGTCAGAAATATGTCCCTCGACCTTCGGCCGTCGATGCTCGACGATCTGGGATTGCTTGCCGCTCTATTTTGGCATTTCGACCGCTTTACGAACCAGACCAACGTCAAGGTGAAGTTCAGACATGAAGGACTTGACGGACGGTTTCGCTCGGAAATCGAGACGGCAGCATACCGAATCGTGCAGGAGGCTTTAACTAATGTGGCCCGTCATGCCTGCGTCAATGAAGCATTCGTGTTTGTCTCGAACATCCGTGAGGCTCTTATTATCAAGATAGAAGACAAGGGAGTCGGTTTTGTTTGTGAGACGGCATTGAACTCAGGCAATACGGCTGGAATACGTTGGATGAAGGAACGCGTCGCTATGCTTGGGGGGCAGCTCCATATCGAGTCGTCTCCCGGTTCAGGCACACTGTTGACGGCGCGGATTCCTTTGAAAGATTCGTCTTCAATGATACCTGCTCAATGAACGAAGTCGTGGATATTGTGATAGCGGACGATCATCAGATCGTGCGGCTTGGCCTGGCGACTCTGCTCGAAAAGGAGCCGGATTTTCGCATTGTCGGCGAGGCGGCGAACGGGCCGGAGGCCGTTCAACTGGTCAAACAACTGAAACCCCGGATACTGATCCTGGATTTGATCATGCCCGGCATGAACGGAATGAGCGTTACCAGGCAGGTGAGGAAGGATTCACCGGACACCCGCATCATCATCCTTTCGATGCACGCGAATGAGGCCTATGTTGTTGAAACCCTGAACAGCGGCGCATCCGGCTATGTGCTGAAGGACTCGACGGGAAACAATCTCGTGGAAGCGATCCGCGCTGTGCTGGCAGGGAGCCGTTACCTGAGCCCCCCGCTCTCGGAGAGCGCTATTGAGACATACGTCCAGATGACAAGAGAGACTTCGGATGACTTGTACGACGCGCTCACCAGCCGCGAGAGGGAAGTGCTGCAATTAGCCGTCGCTGGCTACAGCAACGCCGAGATTGCCTCCAGGCTCGCCATCAGTCCGCGCACAGTGGAAGCTCACCGTTTCAATTTCATGCATAAACTCGGGTTGCGAAAACAAACAGACCTCATCCGGTTTGCGGTTCAGCGCGGAATCCTGCCTGTCAAGGAGTAACCCTATCGTTGCATAAAAGGGAAGTCATCCCTCAAAGCCTTTCAAGGCGATGACATTTGATAAGGGCATGGCGTCGAGGAAACAGGACTTCACAGAAAGTATCATCCTGATTTCGTATTTTCGATGTGGCTTCCGATGCCGTAAGGTACGCCGAGAGCTGTCGGGGAAGGCTTTTCATGCCGCCTTCCCTTTTTGGGCTCATAATTCCTATGCAACTCTAAGGTTAACACTGCCTCGATACGTATTTCTACGAATAGACTTTTTCTCCGGAAGGCCTATCATAAAAAGTAAGTAGTTCTTGGCGGGGCAACAAGCGGAAATATCAAGGCCGCAGGATTCCTCGACGACTTCGATCCTTGTTTCTTTTTTGTTGGGTGTCCCGACTTCGGTTGGGGGAAAGTTTACAAGAGCGCGTTGCTTAGTCTGAGACCCTTGGAGGAGTGTATTCCGAGTCATGACTGCGAGTGGTGAGAGAAACCTCGTTCTAGTTATCGACGACGACCGGAGGAGCAGAAGCCTTCTGGAATCGCATCTGCTTTCCTTGGGATTCGATGCTGTTTTCGCGCAGAACGCCGGGGAAGCAAAGGCGTTGCTCTCGCAGGGTTCCTCCTACGTCCTGATCATCACCGATCTCATGAATCCTGCTACTGAAGATTCCGAACTTGTCGGGACACTTAAGCTTGAGGAAAGAACGAGAGAGATACCGGTACTCGGGACGTCGTCATTTTACAGGTGGATCAAGTCCAAAGAAAGATATAAGAGCTTTATTGATGGATTCGTGCCGAAACCGATTACCAGGAATATCCTGAAAAATGAGATAAAGAGGGTTATGAGTAAATTCATTACAAATGAAGAAATTAAGAAAGAGCCTCTGCGAACGATTCTGCCCACATTATAAGCCCCGCAAAGATGAGGAACTTGCCTGCCTGGGGTTTATTGTCATAGAACGGCTGATACAAAAAGGACTGAAGATTCCGGTCGAAGAATCCGGACACGCTCTTGATGCGGCAACGGAAGAGCAGCTTGCAGGAACTCTCTGCAGTGCGTGCCCCTTTTTCCCCGAGGATTGCGATTTCGCTCAGAACAAAGGCGGTGCGCAGCCCTGCGGGGGATTTGTACTATTAGGTATACTCCTGGAAAAGAACGTCATCGACATTGACATCATAAGGGAGATTCGATAAACTCTTTCTAAAAAAGGTGGGGCCCATGATCCAGTTTTCGATGAGAGAAGTTGTAGAACAGGCTGTTCAGACGGAAAAACTCGGTGAAGAATTCTATCTGTCTATGGCGGACAAGTTCGGCGATAACGATGAATTGAAAAAGCTCTTCAACCTGCTTGCAGCCCACGAAGTGAAGCACGGGAAGCACTTTGCCGAAATGAAGAGCGGGCTGTCCGATCAAGAACCGGAAGGGTGGGATGAGGTTGTCCCCTATCTGAAAGCAATCGTCGACTCGGAATTTTTTCTCGGAAAGGACAAGTGCCTTCCCTCCATGGAACATGTCGGGACTGTTGCGGAGGCAGTGGATTTTGCGCTTTGCTTTGAACGGGAAACACTCCTCTATTACTACGCCCTGAGAGAGACAATCAAAGACAGAGAGATTCTCGACGGGATCATCCGCGAAGAGAGAAGTCATATCGTCTGGCTGAATAATCTGAAGCGAAGCCTCGTATAGGAGGCTTCTTTTGGACCATTCCATTAAGATAGGCGGAGAAGCCGGTCAGGGCATTCAGACGATAGGCGACACTCTTGCGAAAGTTTTCTCAAGATCAGGCTACCACGTCTTTACTCACCAGGATTATGAATCCCGGATCAGGGGCGGTCACAATTTCTATCAGATAAGATTTTCCGACAAGGCTGTAGCTGCATCAAGGGCAAAGATAGACATCATCGTCGCTTTCGATAAGGCAAGCATCACCGTTCATGAAAAAGAGCTCTCGGAAGAGGGCCATATTGTATATGATTCATCGGCCCTGAAAGAGAAATACGAAAAACCCGAATTTCTCGACATCCCTTTCGTGAATCTGGCGAATGAAAGCGGTGGGGGCAAGATAATGGCCAACACAGTAGCCGTCGGCGCCGTTTTGGGAATGCTGGGGATTGAATTAGATATTCTGTTCGGAATATTGGAGGAGACCTTCAAGAAGAAGGGTGAAAGCATCGTTGAGATGAACAAGAAAGCTGCAGAGTCAGGCCGTGATTTCGCCTCAGAGCACTGCCCGGGATGTGCGTCCTTCACTGCAGCACCTCCCGGAAAGCCGAAGTTGCTCATTAACGCCGTCGAGGCCATAGCAACCGGGGCCATCAGCGCGGGCTGCAAGTTCTATTCCGCCTATCCCATGACGCCTTCAACAGGGATAATGCTCTTTCTGAATGCCAGGACATTGGAGCACGGAGTCGTCGTCGAACAGGCAGAAGACGAGATCGCTGCAATCAACATGGCGCTTGGCGCCTCGTTCGGTGGGGTCAGGGCGATGACCGGGACGTCGGGTGGCGGGTTTGCTTTGATGGTGGAAGGTCTCTCTCTGGCTGCAATGACTGAGACACCGATTGTGATCGCACTCGGTCAACGACCTGGTCCGGCAACCGGGTTCCCCACCAGGACAGAACAGGGGGAACTACTTTTTGCATACCACGCAGCCCACGGTGAATTTCCGAGGGTCATTTTCGCGCCCGGCACGCCCGTGGAAGCCTTTTATCTGACCAACAAAGCCTTCGATCTGGCAGAAAGATTCCAGATTCCCGCCTTCATCCTTTTCGATCATTATCTCGCGGATTCTTCATGGACCTTCGAGGATTTCGATCCCGAAAGAATCAAGTTCCGTGACTACCGCTTGAGAGGCGAGGCATTCAGGCAGTTGAGCGAATACAAAAGACATGCATTCACAGAGAGCGGGGTCTCCCCTTTGGGTGTCCCCGGCGATTCGAAACATCTCGTAGTTACCGACAGTGACGAGCATGACGAAGAGGGGCATATTGTGGAGGACGCCGAAACCAGGAACAGGATGGTCGAAAAGAGATTGCTGAAGAAAATGCCGCTGCTCCGGAAAGAGATCGAACCCCCGCTCCTTTACGGCGACAACAATCCCGATGTGGTGATTGCCGGATTCGGCTCTACTTATGGCGCGATAAGGGAAGCAGTGGATCACAATTCACTGAACAAGAAAATTGCACTGCTCCATTTCGCAGAGGTATGTCCTTTCCCCCTGAGGGAAGAATTCGATTATCTCAGGGTATTGCAGAATGCCCGACTGACGGTATGCGTAGAGAATAACGCGACCGGTCAGTTTGCCCGTCTTGTAAGGGCCGAGACCGGATTTGACTTTCGCGAGCATATCCGGAAATATGACGGACGGCCCTTTCTACTGGAAGAATTAGCAGGGGAGATTGATGACAAGATTAGAAGACTTTAGAGGCCAGATACCTGCATGGTGTCCGGGATGCGGCAATTTCGGTATCCTTAATGCCTTCAAAGCGGCTATGGTTGAACTGGAACTGGAGCCTCATCAGTTCATTGTTGTCTCCGGGATCGGTCAAGCCGGTAAACTTCCCCATTACACGAGGTGTCATACCTTTAACGGACTTCACGGAAGAACCTTGCCGGTTGCCACCGGGATAAGACTGGTTAACCATGAGATGCCCGTTATAGCCGTGGCAGGGGATGGCGATTGCTACGGGGAAGGCGGAAATCATCTGCTCCACGCAATCAGGAGGAACATCAATGTCACGCTCTTCGTTCATGACAATCAGATCTATGGTCTGACTAAAGGTCAGGCATCTCCGACAAGTATGGAAGGGATGGTGACAAAGAACCAGCCTTTCGGCGTGCTCTCCGGACAATTGAACCCTATTGCTCTCGCTGTCGCGCTTGACTGCAGTTTTATCGCGCGCAGTTTTTCAGGCGATGGCGGTCACTTGAAAGAAATGATGAAGCAGGCCGTGAACCACAGGGGATTCGCCCTCCTTGATGTATTCCAGCCGTGTGTCACTTTCAATAAGGTCAATACCCATGAATGGTACAAACAAAGGGTTTATCATATAGAGCCCGAATATGATCCTGAAGACCGGATGTCGGCATTCAAGAAGGCTCTCGAATGGGGAGACCGGATTCCGATCGGCATCATTTACAGGAACAACCGTCCGATTCTGGAGGAGCGGATACCTGTGATCAAGGAGCGCCCTCTTGTGAAGCAGACATTTGATTTCGATAAGACAAAGATAGAGAATTTGCTCAAAGAGTTTTACTGATCGGGAACCCAAGATAAGACGATCGCTTAGAATAATCCTCCTCACACTTGCCGTTGTCATCCTGCTTTCTCTTATTGCAGCATATACCGCCTACCTTAAATGGGAAGAGTCGGTTGTACCCGAACTGGCGTGGAAAGCCACCGCTTTCATCGGTCAGAAGGTCGAGATCGAAGACCTTTCATTTCATCCTCTCGGAGGAATTATCCTTTCCGGCGTACGTATAAATAATCCGGATACTTTTCAACCCGGGCGTCTTCTAAAGATCAAAAAGCTGTCGCTCAGGACAAGATGGAGAGAACTTCTAAAGGGAAGATTGCCTGTCACAGCCGTCACGGTTTATTCGCCTGAACTCACTGTGATAAAAAACGAGAAAGGGGAATTGAACATTTCGAAGGAAATCCGGGAATTTTTCAAGGGAGAATCCCGGTTTAATTACGACATAGAAGACCTGACGATCCGCGACGGCATTTTCGACTTTCAGGGCGACGGAAGATTCCGGAATACCGACATCGATTTTACGCTCGAGAATCTGTCTTCACGGCAAGGGACAAAGACCTTGATAGAAGGCGCGACTCACTTAGCAGGCGGAAGGGTGAACGTCGCCGGCTGGGCATACCTCAAGGACGATCCCAGACGGGTGGAATTGTCCGTCACGCCGGAAAAGATCGATCTGTCGGCCATAAGTGACGCCGCGAAAAGATATGAAATGCAGGCCGCAATAGAAAAGGTCACACTTCGCGGAGAAATGCATAAAGACGGCGAAACTGAAGTAACGGCTGCCATGAAAACTAAGATCGCCGGAAGTGGAAGATATCCTCTGGACGGAGCTTTGGCGGTTGATATCTCTATCGGGAGCAGGTTCGACATTAACAGATTCAAAGAAACCATCTCGGGCGAGGTCGCTCTGTCGTCAGGAGAGGCGGTATTCAAAGGTGTCCGTGTCGGAGCTTTGTCGGGGCGAGGAACGTTCGACCACCGAGATTTCTATTTGAAGATGTCTCTGCCCGGCGCCTTCGGCGGAACGGTGGACACCTCCGTGAAAGGGAAATCGCAGGGAGGGCCATTTCCGATGGAACTGAAACTCATGGCGCAGAAAATAGATATGAGATCCGTACGTCAACTGGCAGCGGCGTTCGTGCCGGTGCCCTACGACGTATCCGGCGTTGTCGAGCAAACAGATGTTGAAGGGATCCTGAGTTCGCGCGAATCATTCCGGGGGAAGGCTTCAGTGAAGACCGCGGGAATGACGGTTGCGCAAGATGGAAAAAAGATTCTGACGGATGCGTCGGTTCAGACAAGAATCGACTTCCTGGGCAAAGACCTTAAATTTGAGATAAATGCTCGCACCGGCAAGTTATATGCACAGCTCTCAGGAGATGTCCGTAACTTCGCAAAGACCGGGCGAGCAGCGGCCGTGAGGGTATCGCTTCCTGCCGCAGAGATCGCCGCTATTCGTGAATCCTTCTGGGATGTGTTTCCCGATGCGCTTCTCTATGCGGGATTGGAAGGGTCGATCTCTTCGGATCTGATTGTCAGTCACCGGAGAGGCGATCTGACAATACAGGGTGCTCTGACTTTGAACAACGTTGCTTTTCGGGGAGAAAACGATGAATACGAGATCGGGCCGATCGACGGGTCGCTTCCCATATCTTATGGAAAATCGTCGGCGGAGAAGTTGCCGGTCCCGATGTTTGAACGGTCCGGGTTTGAAAAGATTCAGGAGGACTTTCTGCAGAAGAAATCGGCGAACGGGTACAGCACCGTGACAATGCGGACGGTGCGTTACGGATTCAGGATCATTCAGGATCTCAGCCTGCGGGTGCAGCAGAAGGGTTCCGTTTTCAACATAGGACGGTTTAGCGGAACCGTCTTTGGAGGAAGACTTCAGGGCGTTGCTGTCCTTGATGTTTCGGACGGCCTCAGCTACAGAGCAGGCATGTTGATCAAAGGATTGAGCTTGACAGAGCTCTGCCGCGAGATAGAGCCGATCAAAGGATATCTGTCCGGAAAAGTCGATGGTGTCGCGAATCTGAAGGGAGAAACGGGCGGAATCACGAACTTGATAGGCAAGGCTGATTTCTGGACTTACAGTACAAAAGCCGAGGACACAAAGATCAGCAGAGAGTTTCTGCAGAAGATCGGCGGTCCTTCATTGAAAACCTATATCGGGGACAGGCGGTTCGATAAAGGGATCATGAATGTCTATCTGCAGGACGGATACATCGTGTTCAGAGAGTTTGAGTTGTCGAATAGGAATATCTTGGGAATCGTGGATCTGTCAATAAAGGTGGCGCCCTTTAGCAACAGGATCGCAATAGATCACCTGCTCTGGACGATCGCAGAGGCTGCGCAGCGTGCGAAGGAGAAGCGGTGAAGCGGCAGGCAGCAGTCAGCAGTCAGAAGACTGAACCCATCCTTGCAGAAAGGGAGGGCATCCCTCAAAACCTTTCAAGGCGATGAAATTTGATTGGCCTGGATTATAAGTAAATCGGCTACTGGAAGAGCAGATGCGGCGTCATCGCTTTCGCCACGGCGAATCCGCAGGGCATATACATGTCACAATCCGCGTGCATTATACACGGCTGATCGGGTATCATAATATAAGTATTTATGTGGTTGTCCGGAATAAATAGGATATCTGATGGGGATCAAGTGACATGGCTCAAGTTCTAAAGCCAGATAGACTACCTTTGTTTACGTGCAAACCTTCATCTGACTATAAAGTTTTCACTGAATTCACAAGCGAGGCCTCCGCTTCGTCTTCAGCCTCATCAAGACAACCCGTGATCTGGCTTCAGAACTTCAGCCAAGTCGCAACGTCGAACTATTTTGGCAGCAATAAGTGTTCATATATCTGTCCTTAGAGGAGGATTATGTATGAAGAGGAAATCGATCTTTCTTGCCGCGGCTGCAGTCTTTGCAGTAGTTTCATGTGCCGTTATTACCGTCAACATCTATTTTCCGGAAAAAGACGTCAAGGAGGCATACAAGTCCCTCGAAAAAGAGCTTATGGGAACCGACGGCAAACCGTCCGACCAGAAGCCCGAAGGGAAGCCTCAGAGTACCATACGTTTCTATCTGGTTCAGCCTGCCTTTGCCCAGGAAGCGGGCCTCTCGGAGAAGATAGCCGAGATTGTCAAGAAAATGCCCGATGTGGTGAATGCTTACAGAGAGATGGGATCTCGTGTCGCCGACATCGACAGGCTGAGGGATGCGGGGACGGTGGGAGAAGGGAATAAAGGTCTGCTCGTTGTCCGGGAGGGAACTCCTCCCCCCGGAGACAAAAGGCTTGTGGATATGGAAAACGAAAACAGGAAGACAGTCATGAAGGGTATGGCAAGAGCTATTGTCCGGCTGAACCGGGTTCCGGAGAATGAAGACAATATCAAGCAGGTGATGCCTCAGGCTGTCGAACAATTTGCGTCGATCAGGCGGGATTCCGCCAAGAAGGGATGGTGGATTCAGGATGCAAGCGGCAATTGGGCCAAGAAAAAATAGATGACAAGATATCCCCTTTTTTTTCTTAGCCTGTTCGCCATATTCGCTTTGCTGTTCGGTGTTCAGCCGGATGAGGCGCGTGGCTCCCTTTGCAAGGCGGACAAGGTTGTGGTTGTTAAGAGCAAACGGCTTATGCTTGTCATGGGTGGTGGAGAGGTTCTCAAGGTGTACAAGGTCGCCCTTGGTAAACGACCGGTCGGACCTAAAATTGTGGTTGGGGACAAGAAGACCCCCGAAGGCACGTACGTTCTTGATGCGAGGAAAGCTGACAGCAGATTCCATAAAGCTATCCATATATCCTATCCGAACGAAGCGGACATCGCGAGGGCGATGAAGAACGGCGCATCTCCCGGCGGTGACATAATGATTCATGGCCTGCCCGAGAATTTCAAAAACGTCGGGGCCCTGCATCGGGTCACCGACTGGACGGACGGATGCATCGCCGTGACAAATAATGAGATCGAAGAGATATGGAAGATCGTGCCGGACGGCACACCCATCGAAATCAAACCCTGACCCGGAGGGTTAATAAAAGGTGGAGGAGCAGACGCAGTATCATCGCTTATTCCCGGTTCCGCTAAGAATCCCGAAAGCTTTCGGAATACAGCATCTGCTCTGACTATTCCATCAGTTCCCGGAGACTGCGGGCGCGTTCCGCGTCTATCTTCCTGAGTATCTCGTACTCCTCCAACGCCATCTTCTTGTCTCCGGACAGAAAGCAAGCCAGTCCGAGGTTGAAGTGCGCGGATGCGTCGTCCTGACTCAGCCCGGTGGCGTTCTTGAAAGTGTCGCAGGCTTTTCCGTATTCACCCCTGATCAAATATATCGAGCCAAGCTTTTTATAGATCGACGCCTCGGGCTTTATCTTCAGCGCCTTCCCGTAGGCAGCAATAGCATCGGTGTATCGTCCTTCTTTGTAGTGGGCGAGGGCGAGTTCAACATAGGACTCTGCATCGGAAATTTTTTTCTCCGCTTCTTTTGGCGCTACAGATTTTATGATAACGCTTTTGGCCGGTTCCGGACGGATATCAAGCTGTCTCAAAACAGGCGATAGCGACACGGCGGCAGAAGAAGTTTTTCCTTTCCCTGAAAGTAAAACCGCGGCCCCCACAACTTCACCTTTTGCGTTAAACAGTGGACTTCCGCTCAAGCCCGGCGATATGGGCCATGAAAGTCTGTAGACCTTGCCCCTCGCTATCGCGTCCTTAATGAGAATCTCCGAGGGCGGTTCCATGCCCGTCTCCGGAAATAGGAAAACAGGAGCGCCTTTCTCAAGGATGTTATCTCCCGAAACTTGGATTGCGGCAAGATCCTGAGCCTTGACCCTGAAAAGGGCAAGATTGTTTTCACAACGTTTCGAAACGAGGTCGTCAAAGGGCAGGTTGCCTCCTCCTTCCGCCATCACAACAATCCGGTATTCCACTTTCTCGAACCATTTCCTGATGATGGAGCAATCGGTCGCCATGATTCCCTTTCGGTCGACAACAAAACCCCGTGCCGAGGCGACCTGCCGCTTCTCCCTGTCCTCGATCGAGATAGTAACGATAGCCTTTTTTTGCTCCGAAACCCATTCGGGCTCTCGGGCGCTCAGCGGAGCGTAAAACAGAATGAGAATTGTAAACGGGATGCAGATTCTCTCAAGAAAAATTCTTATCATAACAGCAATTTAAATATTATAATAAACTATTTGGGGAGTCGGGATTACAAATAAAACTCATAGAAGGAGAATTGTGCATGGCTGGCGAAGACCTTTCGCAGTTGAAGATAGACAAGTCGGAAGTCACACTAAGACCCCGGAAGAAGAAGAGGTTTCTTCACATCGCACTGATGCTCGGCGGACTTCTCATTGCGGGTATCCTTTATTTCCTCGGGATTCTCACCCCCTCTGTTGACGTGGAAGTGGCGGGTGTCACACAGATCTATCCCTCTCAGACCTTCACTCTTCTCAATTCAAGCGGCTATGTCGTGGCTCAGCGCAAAGCCGCGGTCGCATCCAAAGTGACGGGCCGCCTCATCTCGATCTCAGTTGAAGAGGGAAGCCACGTGAAGGCAGGGCAGATAATCGCGCGTCTCGAAAGCGATGACGTTCTGGCAGCGCGCGATCAGGCAAAAGCGAACCTGAACGCCGCTGCTCACAATCTCGATCAGCAGAAGGCGGATTTGCAGGATGCGACCCTCTCTTTCAACAGGAATAAAGAGTTGCTGTCTCCGGGCTATGTTTCGAGGGCGGAATACGACGCTTCAGAGGCGCGCTATAACAGGGCAAAGGCTGCCGTGGCGGCTGCCGAAGCAGCGGTGAGGGCGAGCAAGGCGGCGCTGCAGGGAGCGGAGGTGGCTGTCGAATATACCTTCATCCGGGCGCCTTTCGATGCCGTGGTTCTCACAAAAGACGCCGATATCGGCGACATAGTTACACCGATCGGAGCCGCTGCCGAAGCAAAGGCTGCCGTGGTGACGATTGCCGACATGGATTCTCTTCAGGTCGAGACGGACGTCTCCGAGTCCAATATCCATCAGGTAAAGATCGGACAGCCCTGTGAAGTGCAGCTCGACGCCTTGCCCGACACGCGTTTCCGAGGTGAAGTCCACATGGTTGTGCCCACGGCTGACAGGACGAAAGCCACGATCATGGTCAAGGTCAAGTTTCTCGACGAAGACCCCAGAGTATTGCCGGAGATGAGCGCCAAGGTTGCTTTCCTCTCCCGGGAGGTGAGAAGCGACGAAATGAAATCCCGGACCGCAGTCAATCCAGCCGCGGTAAAAGACCGTAACGGCAAGAAATCGGTGTTCCTCATCAAGGACGACAGGGTAGTGGAAACTCCGGTTACGCTCGGCATTCAGCTCGGTGACATGGTGGAGGTGACAAGCGGGGTGAAAGCCGGCGACAGAGTCGTCCTGAAGCCGCTCAACAAGATGAAGGACGGAGTGCGGGTCAAGATCATCGAGAAATAGATGAACAAAAAGCCGCCGATCGTCGAAATCATGAGCCTCTGCAAGACGTACCAGAGGGGAAACCAGTCCATCCCTGTACTCAAGGACATCAACCTCGACATTGACGATGGAGAATTTCTTGCCCTCATGGGGCCTTCCGGCTCGGGGAAGACGACCCTGCTCAATCTTATCGCCGGCATCGACAAGGCCGATTCGGGAAGCATTAAGGTGCGGGGAATCGATATTACGGCTCTTTCGGAAACCGAACTTGCGGCATGGCGTGCCTATCACGTCGGCTTCATCTTTCAGTTTTATAACCTCATCCCTGTTCTCACCGCTTTCGAAAACGTTGAGTTGCCGCTCCTCCTTACTCCCCTGTCAAAAAAAGAACGCCGGAAACATGTGGAGATGGCTCTTGGAGTCGTCAACCTTTCCGACCGTATGGACCATTATCCGGGCCAGCTTTCGGGCGGCCAGCAACAGCGTGTCGCCATAGCGCGCGCCGTTGTAACAGATCCTGATATACTCGTAGCGGACGAACCGACGGGCGACCTCGACCGGGTTTCGGCTAACGACGTCCTCGAACTGATGGAGCGTCTTGTTCACGAACTCGGCAAGACCATCATTATGGTCACCCACGACCCGAGGGCTGCGCAGAAGGCGCATGTCATCAGGAATCTCGACAAAGGCGTGTTGAATGCACATCCTCAAACTGATCTTTAAGAACGCATTCCGGCACAAACTCCGGTCATTCCTGACGATTCTGGGCGTGATGATCGCCATCCTCGCCTTCGGCCTACTGAGAACAGTGATCAGCGCCTGGTATGCCGGAGTGGAAGCCTCCTCTGCAAGCCGTCTCGTCACAAGGAATGCGGTCTCGCTTGTATTCCCCCTTCCTCTCTCCTATAGGGAAAAGATCGCGCAGGTCGACGGAGTCAAGGGCGTATCGTACGGCACTTGGTTTGGGGGTATCTATATCGATGAGAAAAATTTCTTCGCAAACTACTCAATGGAGCCGAAAACATATCTCGCCATGTATCCGGAGATAATCATTCCACCCGACCAGTGGGCCGCCTTTCTTCGCGACCGAAAAGGCGCCGCCGCAGGACGGAAACTCGTCGAGCGCTTCGGATGGAAGATCGGCGACGTCATCACTCTGAAGGGTACGATTTTCCCCGGCAACTGGGATTTCGTCCTCCAGGCGATTTACCGTGGCAGGGACGACACTGTGGATGAGACAGCGTTCTTTTTCCACTGGGATTATCTCAACGAGACATTAAAAAAAGCCGGCCGCTCCTGGGCCGACAAAGTGGGTTGGTTCCTGATCGAGGTAAAAGACCCGGATATCGCCGCAGAGGTATCTCTCAGGATAGATAATATGTTCAAGAATTCTCTCGCGGAGACCCTGACTGAGACCGAAAAGGCATTTCAGCTCAGCTTCATTTCAATGACCGAGGCGATTGTGATTGCGATAAGGCTCGTTTCATACGTGATCATCTTTATCATCATGGCTGTTGTTGCGAACACCATGGCCATGACCGCCCGCGAGCGCATTGGCGAATACGCTATTTTCAAGACGCTCGGCTTCGGAGGGCGGTATATAGCCGCTCTCATATTCGGCGAATCCTTATTCATCACGATGACAGGCGCGGCCATTGGTATTTTTCTGACATTCCCGGTAGCGGAAATCTTTGGAAAAGAACTGAGCCAGTATTTCCCGATATTCAATGTGGAACGTGAAACCATCTATTTGGATATCATCGCCGCACTCGTCGTGGCATCCGTTGCGGCGCTTTTCCCGGCATGGCGGGCGATCCACATCCGGATAGCCGACGGGCTGAGGAGGATAGGGTAAGGATGAAGGGGTGAAGGATGGGCAGTGTGTTAGGTGTCATTCCGGCTTGGCCGGAATCCTTCCTGTTGTGACTCGATGAAAGACAAGAGGGATTCCGAACAAGTCGGAATGACAGCAAAAAATACGAAGACAGAGATAGGAACCAGGTGAAAATACCTCTTGCGTATAGCCTTCGCAACCTCTGGACTCGCAGGCTCACCGCGTTTCTTACCGCTGGAGGCATGGCGCTCGTGGTGTTTGTGTTTGCGGCGGTGCTGATGCTCGCGGAAGGTCTTCAGAAGACCCTCGTAGAAACAGGTTCCTACGATAACGTGGTTGTGATACGGAAAGCCGCCGGCTCGGAAGTCCAGAGCGGTGTTGACAGACTGCAGGCTTCCATTGTGGAAACAGAGCCTGAAATCGCTATCGGCGCGGACGGAAAAAGGCTGGCTGCGAAAGAGTTGGTGGTCCTCATCGCACTGCCGAAGCGGGGAACGAACAAGCCTTCAAACATCGTCATCCGGGGGATTGGAGAGCAGTCGATGACCCTCCGTCCTCAGGCTAAACTTATACAAGGACGCATTCCGCGACCGGGCTCGGCAGAGATAATGGCCGGATCGAGCATTGCGGAACGTTTCGAGGGAGGAGGACTCGGGGAAAGCCTCCGGTTTGCCATGAGAGACTGGACTGTGGTGGGGGTGTTCGACGCGGGGAATACAAGCTTTGATTCGGAGATATGGGGCGATGTCGATCAGTTTATTCAGGCATTCAGAAGGCCGGCCTATTCCTCCATGATCTTCCGATTGAGGGATTCGTCCGAATTTGAACAGGTAAAGTCACGGATAGAGAATGATCCCCGCCTGACGCTCGAGGCGATGCGCGAGCCGGAATATTACAGGAAACAGTCTGAGGCGATGGCGAAGTTCCTGCGCATCCTCGGCCTTACTCTCACCATAATATTCTCTCTCGGGGCGATCATCGGCGCCATGATCACCATGTACTCTGCCGTCGCCAACCGAGTATTTGAGATCGGCACTTTGCGGGCACTGGGCTTTCAGCGGAGGAGTATCCTGTCCGCATTCCTCATCGAAGCCCTGCTGCTCGGCCTGATCGGCGGAGGCGTGGGTCTCTTCTTTGCGTCGTTTCTTCAACTTTTTACGGTCTCGACACTCAATTTCCAGACCTTTTCGGAACTCGCCTTCTCGTTCTCTCTCACTCCCGAAATTTTCTTCGAATCGCTCGCATTTTCCCTTATCATGGGTTTCGTCGGCGGAGTCCTTCCCGCGTTCAGAGCAGCCCGTATGAATATCGTGGACGCTTTACGGCAGGAATAGGAGCGCGGCACTATCTGGGTAGCTCAACAAGGTCGCTTTTAATCTTCTCACGAGAAAATGAATTGAGGAAATATTGTTCAAATATTGGACAAATGCTGTATGATTACTATATATGCAATTTGAACGGGATGCGGGAAAGAGCAGTTTGAACAGCCTAAAGCATGGTATGGATTTTGAGACAGCTAAAGAGTTATGGCTTGATGAAAGTCGTGTTGAAATTCACGCACCCTATCCGGTCGAAAACCGATGGATCACTATTGCAGAACTTAACGGAAAAATTTGGGCCGCTGTTTATACCCTGAGAACGGGTAAAATTCGTATCATTTCTGTCAGAAGGGCAAGAAGGAAGGAGGAGATATTGTATGAAAAAGAAAAGAATGGCTAAAAGCTCGGAGGAGTTCGACCGCAGGTTCGACGCCGGCGAGGATATACACGAACTCATTGACATGTCTGAGGCCGAAATAGTCCGTCGTGGTAAAAAGGTACGTATCACGATTGATATGTCGGAGGCACTCGTCAGTGAAATAGACAAGATAAGGCGAAAGATAGGCGTTGACCGTGGAGCGCTGATCAAGGTTTGGCTGCATGAGCGGGTAAAGCAGGAAAAGACGACCACGTGAGGTGTCCGCTAACAGAATGGCTGCGGCCCTTCTTCCGATTCTTTCATGAATAAATATTTGTTTGGTGGCACTGGCAGCTATTTCTTGCCTTTCTTATCCACCCGAAGTCGGCCCACCGGATTCTTGGAAACATTGTGAATGCGCATAGAAGTGCGCGCGTCCCGGAAGGTTTTGCTGTCGGTTTAGTACTTCCTGTACACCGCAATCAATAGATCCTACTGTACCATACAGATTACTACCCGAAATAAATGCGCAGAATAACGACCAGAAATCAATTTAAACGATTTGTTACCATATCACTATGCAAGTTCTTTCAATAGGCGGAAATAAAGAAAAGGAGTCTCTCTACCGATGGGCATATGCTCTTGCTGTTATTACTATTTTCTACAATATCTTTGAAGGTTTAGTATCAATATTTTTTGGTGTAGAGGATAAAACCCTTGCTCTCTTTGGCTTTGGTTTGGATTCATTTGTCGAAGTTATCTCAGGTGTTGGTATCTGGCATATGATAAAAAGAATTAGAGGAAATCATGATGCTGATCCCGACCAGTTTGAAAGACAGGCACTCAAAATTACAGGAACAGCTTTTTATATTCTCTCAATAGGTCTTACGGGGACAGCTCTGGTAAATCTTTATGAGGGGCATAAACCTGAAACTACATTTTGGGGAATAGTTATCTCTTTGATATCAATTGTGACTATGCGGCTCTTGATACATTATAAAATAAAGGTTGGCAAACAGCTTGATTCTCAGGCAATTGTTGCAGACGCCCATTGCACGAGAGCCTGTCTGTATCTTTCAATAGTTCTTCTTTTATCGAGTGGAGGATATGAATTAACAGGAATTGGAGGGGTCGACTCCATTGGTGCAATTTTTATAGCTGGTCTTTCATTGAAAGAAGGTCGTGAATCGTTCCAAAAAGCTAAAGGGTTATCCTGTCGCTGTCAAGATAATTGTCTGAGTAATAAATCTAATAATCGAGATAATACGGTAATATAGTCCTTCCTGTTAGCCGCACCTCGTAAGGTTCCGTTAGAGGGCAAGAGTTCATACAGAAATGTGCATTCTTCTCTCGCGACAATAGATTTTGCTTGACCTTAGTAGATTTTATGTATAGATTAAGACTGTTACTTGTGAGATAAAAACTTATATATGCAGGGTTATAAAAGTCATCAGAAACGATCATTATATTCCGACTGAAAAATATAGAGAGAAATATCAATTCTTCCAAAAATCTACGAATTCAATAATTGGATAGGTTAACATCAATTCTGTAAATATGAATCAGGGTATAATTCTCATTGGCAAAAAACAATCTCTCAAGGAGAGAAAGGAGAATTATACCCGTGAAGAAGAGTTT
>JBFLXP010000014.1:0-19511 GCA_040757315.1 Nitrospirota bacterium | reverse complement strand
GAATCCAGAGTATGGTGTCATTATCTCATCCGAAGCAGTGAATGTAGTGCGCCACCGTTTGACCGCCAGACAGGCGGGCGTCTTTCGAGGCTTCGGACAAAGGGACTTAAGGAGACGAACGGCCATGAAAGCGATATCCGTCATCGGCGTGGCGTGGATATTCATAATCAGCGTGGGAGCCGGCATGGCGGAGTTTTATGAGTCTATTCCAGGCGAAATTCAGGGCTGGAAAGCGCAGGGAAAAGACGAGACCTACAGTTCGGAGACGCTGTTTGCGCTCATCAACGGCGGCGCGGAGCTGTATCTGAGTTACGGTTTCAGGGAGGCGTGGGTGCGGCGCTATATGGGACCGGAAAACCGGGAGATCTCCCTCGAGATCTACGACATGGGCCGTTCCGAGGATGCCTTCGGCGTATTCAGTTCCGAGCGACAGGACGAGGACATCCGCATCGGCCAGGGATCGGAATACGGGGGGGGCCTGCTGCGCTTCTGGAAGGACCGCTATTTTGTTTCGCTGACCACCACCGGAGAGGAAAGCCGGGTCCGGGATGTGATGATCCGGCTGGCCGAGGAAACGGCCAAGGCCATCTCCCGGGAGGGACCACAGCCCCGCCTGGTGTCGCTGCTGCCGGAACAAGGGCTGCAGAAGGAATCCATACGGTTTTTCCACACGGCCGCCATCCTGGACCGGCAGTATTTTCTATCGAATCGGAACATCCTCCATCTCGGCAAAGATACGGACTGCGTATTGGCGAAATACGCGGAAGGCGACCGGACGGCGCAGGTGTTGATGGTAGAGTACGCCGGAGCCGACGCGGCTCGAGAAGCGTACGATGACTTCGTTTCATCGTACGCGCCGGAAGCCCGGAACAAGGGGAAGGCCCGGCTGGAGAACGGGGCGTGGGTTTTTGTGAGATTAGAAGGAACTCTATTGATTGTCGTGTTGGATGCAACCAGCGAGTCTTTGGGGCAAAGGCTCGTGTCGATGCCGGTAAGTACAGGGAAAAAGTAGGGGCGTATTGCAATACGCCCCTACACTTGTCATTCCTGATAAATGTTTTCTTATTTGCCTTTTTATTCGCCGGATGCATGGTCGGACCGGATTACGTGCGGCCTCGTGCCGATGTTCCTGACGTCTTCAGGTATGAGGACAAGGAGACGCGGGAAACAGCCAATACGAGATGGTGGGAACAGTTCCATGATCCTGAACTTGATACGTTGATCAAGGAGGCGCTCAATAACAACAGGGACGTAAAGATCGCTGCTGCAAACGTTGAACAGGCTGCAGCGGTGCTGACACAGGTCCGGTCGCCTCTCTTTCCTCAGATCGGTTACGGCGGAAGCGGAACAAGGCAGCGTGCAAGCGAGGAAACCGCCACGCCGTTGCCGCCGACCGTTCCGAACCCGCAGACTTCGTACCAGGCGCTTTCGAGCGCGAGCTGGGAGATCGACCTGTGGGGCCGTATCCGGCGTACCTCCGAGGCTGCGCGCGCGGATCTGTTTGCGACTGAGGAAGCGCGGCGCGGCGTGATCCTTTCCCTTGTTGCCACGGTAGCGACCAACTATATTCAGTTGCTCGGCCTCGACGAGCAACTCCTGATTTCGAAACGGTCCCTGTCCACTTATGCCGAGTCGGTCAGACTGTTTGAACTCCAGTTCAAGTACGGCCAGGTGTCACAGATGAATGTTGAGCAGGCCCGTACGCAATATGAAACAGCCGCGGCGGCAATCCCTCAAATAGAATCGCAGATCGCACAGACCGAGCACGCTCTCTCAATCCTGCTCGGACGCAACCCCGGTCCTGTACAACGCGGAAAAACAATTAATGAACTAATGCTTCCTCCTGTCCCGGCCGGTCTGCCTTCGGATGTCCTCTCCAGTCGCCCTGACATACGACAGGCAGAACAAAACCTCATCTCTGCAAACGCCCGGATCGGAGCGGCCAAGGCCCTATACTTCCCCACCATCTCCCTCACCGGACTCTATGGCTTTGCAAGCTCTGACCTCTCGAACCTCTTTAAAGGTCCGGCCCGCA
Organism: Nitrospirota bacterium; assembly: GCA_040757315.1. GTDB lineage: Bacteria > Nitrospirota > Thermodesulfovibrionia > Thermodesulfovibrionales > SM23-35 > JAKLQR01. Next base: position 17,476 of record JBFLXP010000014.1, on the reverse strand, counting down.
CATGGAGTTATGCCGGATCCTTTACCGGTCCGATTTTTACAGGCGGAGGAATTTATGGGCAGGTGAAACAGGCCGAGGCAGCCCGTAAAGCAGCGCTCCTCAATTACGAATTGACGATCCAGAATGCTTTTGCCGATGTCGAAAACGCATTGGTCTCTCGCACCAAGCTTATCGATCAGGTTAAGGCGCAGGAACGACTCGTTAAGGCGGGCAGCGAATACGAACGTCTTGCGCGTCTTCAATATGACGGCGGGTATTCGCCGTATTCGACGGTGCTTCAGGCCGAACAGCAGCTTTTCCCCTCGGAGCTCAATTATGCACAATACCGCGCCTCACTCTTCATTTCAATCGTGAACATTTATAAAGCCGTGGGCGGAGGCTGGGTAATCGAGGCGGAGAAACTGGCCGTTCAGGAAGATAATGATAAAGGTGGGAACAAAGAAAATATAACCAAGGAGGTTCATCAGTGATTAGGAACATGAAATTATTCCGTTTGCTTCCGGTAATCTCTGCATTCTTTCTCGTTTCATGTGCTACTACAACTGTAACCGATGTCTGGAAAGACAAGGCCTATCAGGGTAAAGCACAGAATATTATCGTGATCATGGCTGCGAAAAGTCCGGATATGAGGGAGATGTTTGAAGACCGGTTTACAGCAGAACTTCGGGAGCGCGGGAACAGTGCCATACAGAGTCACAGCATCATTCCCATGGAGCAATTACGTGACAAAGAGATGGTGAAATCGAAGATAAGAGATTCGGGCGCGGATACTGTTCTGATCTCAAGACTGATCGACACAAAAACGATTGAGTCTTACAGGCCGGGTCTGTTTCATGTTGTTCCGGACTATTATTATGGATGGTGGGGCTATTACGGTGTTGTTTTCAAATCCGATTATGGTTATACGACAGATGTCCAGGTTGCTGACATAGAGACAAATCTCTATGACATTAAGACTGAAAAACTGATCTGGTCTGCCCATTCCAGGACGGAAAGAACCGAAGGCGAGCAGCAATTGATAAATGCATTTATCCGGGCCATGATGAAGAAACTGTCATCATCCGGAATCATAAAATGAGGGATTTTATAATCAATGTCTTCATACGACCGCATGCCGGATTATTCATGAGTTGCGGATTCGCAGAGCAGATGCCGTATCATCGCTGGAACGGCTGCGGATTTGGGGACTGATAAATTCGCCTTTGTCACATACTGGGACATTCTGCCAATGACTATTGCAGGTTCCGAATCACCGATCGAGGCCACAGAATAGGAGGTCGCGAACAGATGCAGAAGAGAGACGGATATGCATTTTGACCCGACCATCAAGATTAAGCCGCAGGGGATCGACCGGCAATCTCCCTGCAGAGGGCGCGGTGCAATCCTGTGAATAGAGGAAACGACGTGCACTCGGCTGAAGGGGTATCCGAAAAACGACTGAAGTTTGAAAGATTTCTGGCAGATCTTTCCGCGAGGTTCGTTGCCCTTCCCCCCGAGAGAGTCGATGATGAAATCCGGAGCGCCTTGAAGGAGGTATTGGAGTTCTTCCGGATCGACCGATGCGCCTTGCTCCGGCTCCTGCAGTGCAAGACGTTGTGGATGATCACCCATAACGCCGACGCTGCCGGGGTTTCGCCGTATCCCATAGGGACCGCTCTGCCCGTATCGCTTTTTCCCTATGCGTATAAGAAACTGGCAGAGCAGCGAGAGTCCTTTTCCTTCGCAAGGCTGGAAGAACTTCCGGAAGAGGCTGCCGTCGACAAGCAGTCCTTCAAGGCGTGGAGTGTTCGATCCGGCCTGTATATTCCCATCGCCGCATTGAGGTCCTCAGAATACTCTCTCGGCATCAGTTCGGCCGAAAACGATCATACCCGCCTGGAGGAATACATCCCTCGGCTGCGCCTGCTGGGGGAACTGTTTGTGAATGCGCTGGAGCGGAGCATGGGGGAGATCGAGCTCCGGCAGCGCCTGAAGGAGATCGAACGACTGAAGCTCCAAATGGAGAAGGAGAATCTCTATCTCCGCGAGGAGATCAAAGGGGATCTGGGTTTCAAGAAAATCATAGGAAACAGCGATGCACTCAATTACGTTCTCTTCAGGGTCAAACAGGTCGCCCCGACGAATGCCACCGTTCTCATTCTCGGTGAGACCGGCACCGGAAAAGGGATGGTGGCGCATGCCATACACGAAATGAGCGCCCGCAGAGACCGGCCGATGATCACTGTCAACTGTGCCGCCCTTCCGGCGAACCTCATCGAGAGCGAGCTCTTCGGTCGGGAGAAGGGGGCCTTCACGGGAGCCCATGCGAAGCAGGTCGGCCGTTTCGAGGTTGCACATTGCGGAACGATCTTCCTGGACGAAATCGGCGAGATGCCGCCTGAACTTCAGGCGAAGCTCCTTAGAGTGCTGCAGGAGGGGGAGTTCGAAAGGTTGGGCAGCCCACGGACTATCAAAGTGGACGTGCGAGTGATCGCCTCGACAAGCCGCGACCTGAAAGCCGAGGTTCAAAACAGAAGATTTCGGGAGGACCTTTTTTACCGGTTGAACGTATTTCCCGTCTCTATGCCGCCCTTGAGAATGCGTCGCGACGATATCCCACAGCTTGTCCGTCACTTTGTCGACAAGTACGCGCGGAAGATGGGCAGGAAGTATGAGACCGTTCCGAAAAGTACTATGAAAATCCTGCAGGACTACCCATGGCCGGGGAATGTGAGAGAACTGGAACATGTCATCGAAAGAGCTGTCATCACCAACCCTGGGCCGGTGCTCCGGCTTGCTGACCGGCTCGAAACAGAGGCTGTCGAAGTGAGGGAAGAGTCGCTCAAAGGGCTTAAAACGATGGAGCGGGAGCATATCCTCAAAGTCCTCCAGAAAACCCGATGGAAGATCGATGGCAAAGGCGGCGCCGCCGCCCTTCTCGGACTTCACCCGAGCACTCTTCGATTCCGCCTTAAGAAGCTGGGTATTGCGCGGCCCTGAAAAACCAATGACTCAACGTATCGCCCTCAATATTTTGCAGATCCTCAATATGTTGAGAGTTTTTCTTAAGCCTTAGTTCTTTCCTCGCTGAGTAAAAATAAATAAAATCAAACTGTTTTAAATTACCTGCTCGCCTTTTCTCTCCCGGAACGCTTTTTGTATTTCATTACATAGAGCCTGTCCACAAATTAGACTCAGCTGTCATTCCCGCAAGTGAAGCGCGTCGGGAATCCTTCTTCAGAAAGATTCCGGACAAGCCGGAATGACAGGCAATAGACAGACATTACATCGATTTGCCGAGAAACCCACAGAACAGTGTCGCTGCTAATCACAAACGGGGATTTCGGCATGATCCGTCAAGTACCCCCATGAAAGGCATGGACCATTTTGAAGCTCACGATTGAGATCAGAGCCGGGTCGGACAAGCTACAGGAGCTCTATCAGACGCTCCAGGCGCTCCTTCCCACGATTCGCAACGAGAAGGGGTGCCGGGACTGCCGGATCTACCGGGACGTGGAGGACGGGGAGGTTTTCTTTCTTTCGGTCCATTGGGAGACGCGGGCAAGCCTCGAACATTATGTGCGCTCCGGCAGCGGAAGCGCTCTCCTCGGCGCCGTTGACCTGCTGAGCGAAGCCGCGAAAGTCAGGTTCGGCCAGAATTCGCCGTGGGAGGGGATCGATACCCTGAAGAGGATGAGAAAGAAAACATAAAAAAGGAGGATCCAGATGAAACAGCAGACAGCAAATCTTCGACGTGCTGGTGCCTGGGTTGCAGCCGGCTCAGTGCTGGCAGCAGGTGTGTTGTTCAACGGTTACATTTCGGCGGAAGAAGTGCTGCCCAAGCCCGAGCCTTCGTTCAAGGGCAAGATCGGGCGCACTTACAAGGACTCGCAACCGGATAAGATACCGGTTGCCAAAGCGCCGGTAGGCGCTCCGAATGTCCTGGTCGTCCTCATCGATGACGTCGGCTACGGCGCCTGGAGCACTTTTGGCGGCCAGATTCCGACGCCCAACCTCGACCGTTTGGTCAAGATGGGTCTGCGCTATACGCAGTTCCACACTACGGCGCTGAGCTCGCCGACTCGCGCAGCGCTGCTCACCGGGCGCAACCACCACTCGGTGGGCACGGGGGCGGTAACGGAATTCGGAACCGGGTATCCCGGTTACTCCGGCCAAATCCCGAAGAGCGCAGCGATGGTCTCTGAAATCCTTAGGCAGAACGGCTACAGCACCGCCTGGTTCGGCAAGAATCACAACGTCCCCGAGTGGGAGACCAGCATCTCCGGCCCTTACGACCGCAGGCCGAACCTGCAAGGCTTCGACCACTTCTACGGCTTCATCGGCGGGGAGACGAATCAGTGGTTCCCGGCCCTTTACCGGGACAACGAGCAGGTGGAGATGGAGATCCCGAAAGGCAAAGAAGGGCGTTACACGCTCAACGATTCGCTGGCGGACGAGGCCATCAGGTTCATCTTTCAGCAGAAGTCGGTCACTCCCGATCGTCCGTTCTTCGTCTATTTCGCCCCTGGCGCGACTCACGCCCCCCATCACGTTCCAAAGGAATGGATGGACAAGTTCAAGGGCAAGTTCGATCAAGGCTGGGACAAGTACCGCGAGGAGACCTTTCAGCGCCAGTTGAAAATGGGAGTGATTCCGGCCGACGCCAGGCTGACCCCCCGACCTAAAGAGATACCGGCCTACGATTCGCTCACACCCGACCAGAAGCGTTTTGCCGCACGGCTGATGGAAGCGTTTGCGGCATTTACCGCGCATACCGATTACTCGGTGGGGCGCATCTTGAACGCCCTGGAGCAGATGAGCCAACTGGACAATACACTCGTCTTCTGGATCGTCGGCGACAACGGCGCTTCGATGGAAGGCACGCTCCACGGCGCGATCAACCAGTACAGCATCGGAACCGGTGCCATGGAAAACCCTGAATTTATTCGCCAACACATGGACGATATCGGCGGTCCCAAGGCATTCAACCACTTTCCCGTGGGCTGGGCCTGGGCCATGAACACGCCGTTTCAGTGGGGCAAGCAGATAGGATCCCATTTTGGCGGCACCCGCAACCCTCTGGTAATCACATGGCCGGAGCGAATCAAAGACAAGGGCGGCATACGCTCACAGTTCCACCATGTTATTGACATTGCGCCCACCATCCTTGAGGCGGCGAAGATACCTGAACCCGCCGAGGTCAACGGCGTTAAGCAGAAGCCCATGGAGGGCGTGAGCATGACATACACCTTCGATAAGGCTGACGCCAAGGCGATGCGGGGCGTGCAGTATTTCGAGATGATGGGTAACCGCGCCATTTACAAGGACGGCTGGATCGCCGCGGTTCGGCACGGCCGCCTGCCCTGGGATATCGGCATGGGCGTTTCCAAGGGTTTCGATGAAGACACCTGGGAACTCTACGACCTGACCAGGGACTTCACCGAATATGACGACCTCGCGGCCAAATATCCGCAAAAGCTCAAGGAACTGCAGGATGCGTTCTGGGTGGAGGCGAAGAAATATCAGGTTCTTCCACTGGACGACCGCTTTGCCGAACGCTTTGACCCTGCCCTGCGACCCAGCCTGATCGCGGGACGAACCAGTTTCACCTATTATCCGGGTACCCGTATTCCCGAAGCCTCGTCCGCGCCGACCAAGAATCGCTCGCACACCATCACCGCCTACATAGATGTTCCTCCGGAGGGGGCCGACGGCGTCCTGGCGGCTGTGGGCGGAGTACCGGGAGGTTTTTCCCTTTTTATCAGGGACGGACAGCCCGTCTTCGAATATAACAACGCCATGATCCGCCGCGACAAGATAACCGGTACCGAGAAGCTTTTGCCGGGGCCTAACGTGGTCCGAATGGAGTTCCTCTACGACGGCGGCGGGATCGGCAAGGGAGGCACGGTGTCGCTTTTCGTCAATGAGAAGAGAGTCGGTCAGGGACGTCTCTCCTTCACAAATTGGGTGAAGTTCTCGCTGGACGAAACCTTCGATATCGGCGAGGACTCGGGCTCGTCGGTGAGCGAGGACTATGCTGCTCCCAACAAATTCTCCGGCACGATCAAAAAGGTCGTGATCGATGTTCAGCCAGCGAACCTGAGCGCCGACGACGAGCGGAAAATCCGGAACGCGGAGCGGAAGGCAAGACTTGTGGTGGAATAAGACGGATAAAACTTCTTAAGGAGTTCATGTATAGTGACATTGATTTAAGTAACGCCCCCCAACCCCCTCTTAAGCTAAGAGGGGGCGAGGGGGAGTTATGAGCCTTGATTCCTTAATAATGAACCTCTTTATGATTGAACAGCAAAGAGAAAGACGTTCATCATGAAAACTGATCAGGTGAATGTGGACACGTATAAAAAGAGAACTGTACACGGCATCCACGTAGTAGCCAAACCTATTGGCCCTAAGTGCAATCTTAACTGCGAGTACTGCTTTTATCTTGAGAAGCAGGCATTGTTCGCTGCAAATGAAAAATACAGGATGACCGATGAAGTCCTCTCAGCTTTCATCAAGAGCTATATCACTTCCCAGCCCACGCCGCTGGTGGAGTTCGTCTGGCAGGGAGGCGAGCCGACACTTTTAGGGATAGATTTTTTCCGGAGAGTAATCGAACTGCAGAGACCGTTCGCACACAAGAAGACAATAACAAATTCTTTGCAGACTAATGGAACGCTTCTCACACATGAATGGTGTGTCTTCTTGAAGAAAAACAATTTTATGGTGGGGATCAGCCTTGATGGTCCGAAAGATATCCATGACCGCTATCGCCGAGACCGTCGGGGAAAGGGAACGTTCGAACGTGTGATGAACGGGCTGAGGCTCCTGCAAAAACATAAAATTGAATATAACGTGATGGCCTGTGTTGCCCGTGATACGGCAACACGGCCGCTTGATGTATACAAATTCTTGAGAGATGAAGGGATCGAGTTCATCCAGTTTACGCCTATAGTCGAGCGCATGCCTGATTCACGCAGCAAAGAGCTCGGTCTGCGCATGGCCTGTCCCGCAGCATTGGACAATAAAGAGCGGCAGACAGAGGTTACTCCGTGGACGGTCATTCCTGAAGAATACGGAGATTTTTCGATTGCTATTTATGAGGAATGGGTCCGTCACGATGTAGGCAAGGTATTTATCATGAATTTCGAGTGGGCACTCAATGCGTGGATCGGCAACCCTTCGCCTGTCTGTGTCCATGCAGATAAATGCGGCCGGGCGGTTGTGCTCGAACATAACGGAGACGTTTATGCCTGTGACCACTGTGTCTATCCGCAATACAAACTCGGTAATATTCTCACTGACAGTCTTTTGCAGATGGTTGAACAATCAGTAAAGTCAGGCTTCGGCAGAAATAAGGAAACGGCTTTGCCCCGCTTGTGCAGGGAATGCAAAGTGCTCGCAGCCTGCCGGGGTGGATGTCCCAAACATCGTTTTGCACAAACGTATTACAAAGAACCGGGACTTCATTATCTCTGTGAAGGATACAAGAAGTTTTTTCTCCATATACGGAAATATTTGCGTGCGATGACGCAACTGCTGGAAAACGGCTTGCCAGCGTCATACATCATGGATGCCGTAAAAGGGCCTCTGGTAGTGAGACTTGATGAAAAGTGAATTAATGATAAAGTAAGGAGACGAAGCGATGAAGATAGTGCGACGTCCGACACTTGGTACTTTTATAAGGAGATGAACTGAATGTTCTTAGACTTTAGACCAGAGGATCGCGCACATCGAGAAAGCGATACTTCAGAAAATCGCGGTCGTGGGTATACAATCTTTTTACCCCGTGTTGACGGAGAATGGCAGCGAGGTGCGCATTTGGAACAAGATGTCAAGATGAAGTGTTTGAGCACGATGCGCCACGGTCGCATGAACCGTAGTGGATGGAACGTGGCTGTCTGACAGCCGGAGAAGAAAGGAATGAACAACCCGAAGCATGGCTTCGAGGAATCATAGATTAAAAGGAGGATGAAAGAGATGAAACGTATCATGATTTTGCTCGTGAGTTTTGGTTTGGTGGTTTTTTTCAGCGGAAATGCGTTTGCAGAGAAAGGACCGGTGGAAACGGTGCTGGATGGCTGCAAGAAGGAGTTCGAAACTTACTGTAAAAATGTGACACCCGGAGAGGGTCGTCTTCTTGCCTGTCTCTATGCGTATGAGGACAGGCTCTCGGTAAGATGTGAATATGCCCTTTATGACGCAGCCGCACAACTTGAACGCGCCGTCGCCGCACTCACGTACGTAGCGAATGAATGCAAGGATGATCTGAAAACCTATTGTTCTTCTGTACAGCTCGGCGAAGGGAGACTGCTCGATTGCCTCAACAAGAACGAAAAGAAGGTAAGTGAAAGATGCAAGCTGGCGCTCAAAGACGTCGGGCTAAAATAAAGTCTGTTTATAAATTGCGGTGACCGCAATAAAATGTGTCATTCCCGCAAGCGAAGCGCGTCGGGAATCCTTCTTGTCAACCCTCGGCTGATTCGCTGAGGCGAGAAGAACGATTCCGGACAAGCCGGGTTGACAGAAGGCAGAAACTGGTTGAAACCAAAGAACAGATTGCCACGTCGCTGCACTCCTCGCAATGACTTGATGACACGTGGGTCATATCAGAAAGAATCCAGATGCCGGCATGTGTTGCTTGCAATGACAGATGCACTGAGCGAGTGAATGCTTATCGCGGGATTTGCAGCATTCATAACTCTTAGGAGGAAATAATGACCCACAGGAAGGTTGTATCACTATTATTAACGGTGCTTCTATTTCTTTGTCTGACATCCATTGGGTTCGCCCAGGAGCAGGGAACAACCTACCCCGGGGACTTCTGGTCAAGATCGACACTCACCGGCGACTGGGGCGGGTTCCGCAACGACCTTGCCAAAAAGGGAATCACTTTCGATATCAACCTGACGCAGGTTGGAATAGGAATCGTCGGCGGAGGCAAAGATACGGGATGGGAGTATGGCGGACGCGGTAACATAACACTCAACGTAGACACGCAGAAACTCGGATTATGGCCCGGAGGGTTTTTAATGGTGGAAGTCGAAGGGAATTTCGGCGGCGACATCAATTTCGATGCGGGAGCGCTCATGCCGGTGAACACCAACCAGTTTTTCCCGATGCCAATCCCAAATTCACCGGACCCCTCACAACAAGAGATTTCCTGAGGGACGAATACGGAGTCGAGGCCTACTATAATGTCGCAATAACGCCCTGGATGAATCTTACGCCGGATATACAGTTCGTAAGGCCTGCACAGAAAAAGCAGATCGTCGGGCAGAACATTCTTACCACCCGAGTAAAAGACGTGGATACGGCAACAGTCATAGGCCTCCGGCTCCGGTTGTTATTCTGGGCGCTACTCTCGGGATTAGCAATTGTGTCGGCGAATCAATTTTCGGGGAGTCATGTTGATATAGCAACACTTCTGAGAGCGTTCATCGGACCTTCTTCTTTCAGAAGGTCCATCTGCTCCTTATTGCGCACGAGGAATGCTCCCGCAAATCCGAGCGAGTTTATCGAAATCGAATCGAAGAATTCACGCGATCTCGGAACAAGGAGCATCCATTTCCGGGCAATCAACAGGCTGTACGGCGACGATTGTTTTCTTGAGGAGTGCATGTCGGGAGGTGTCATTCCGACCTGTTCGAGCATGGCCGCATAGAGTCTGAAGGTCTCTTTAGCGGCGTCCAGCGGTTCATTCGGCGGGTCCTCTTCGATCCGGACAAAGACATGCTCAAAAGGATATGCCGCTATTCTGCCGAGGCCTTTTCTAAAGGCGATTTGTGAAAAGAACCGCTCTATAGGCACCTCGGGCCCTTCAGGCGCCAGGGGCAAGGGAACCATCTGAAGATGTTTATGCCTTTGACTGGCTCCCGCCTCCTCGCCTCCGTTATAAAAGCCGAGGCCATTGTATTCCGCCATGCACGCCCAGAGCGCCTCGAAATCGCCGACCGTCAGAAGCGTTTCCTGGTCTTCGTAATGTCTGGTGACGATGAGAAGGTGGTATTTGACCACATTATATTTGTTGAGGAGAGCTACATGGGTGTCGGAAATGTCCGCAACGTGCATCGCTTCATCATATGGAAGAAACGGATTCGCCTTTCCCCCCTTCCAGGATTCTTCTTCCCGTTTCCTCTTATCTTCGTCCTTCCTCTGCAAGCCTGCAATGATCCTCACAAAGAACCGTATTCCTGCGTCTTCGACGAACTCGTAGTCCGTATGGATAGGCAATTGCGCACCCGTGCTGAGGGCTTTCTCGGTAGTCCGTACCAGAGTTTTCCAGAGTGTATTTCTTTTGAGAAGTATGCGATGGCCCATAATCAATGAATTCGATTCCTTTTTTGGTTTATGATAGCAGAATCGGGTATTCTTTATTCCAGATATATTACGCCGGCAATTAAGAACTAAAACACGTCATTCCGCGGCTTGACCGGGGAACCCAGAAGAGAACTGGATGCTCCGATCAAGTCGAAGCATGACATTCTTCATCTATTCAAGGAGGTATTATGGACGCGATCGAATGCATAAAAACGAGGATGAGCATCAGGAAATTCAGACCCGACCCCGTGCCGATGGATTTGCTGATGAGCGTGATCGATGCGGCTAAATGGAGCCCGTCATATAAGAACAGTCAGCCCTGGGAGGTTGTCATCGTGTCGGGCAATAAGAAAGAGGCTTTGTCGAAAATGCTCGAAGATCTTCTCGAAAAGAATGAGCCTGCCTGTCCCGATATTCCGGAACCACAGTCGTGGCCTCCGCACGTCGAGGCCCGGATATCCCGGCTCATAAAGAAGCGCAGCGAGGTTACCGGAAAGGATCTGAATGACCCTGAGGTGAAAAAAAAGGCGAAGCTTGCAAACTTTAATTTTTATCGGGCGCCCCACGGAATATTTCTTTTTCAGGATTCATCCCTTCCTCTTTGGTCCCTTTTCGATATCGGTCTTTTCGCCCAGAGCCTTATGCTCGCGGCGCATGCTCATGGCCTCGGGACCGTGCCGCAGGCTTTTCTTACTGACTATGCTCAGCATGTAAAAGAATTCCTCGGCATCCCTGAATCGAAGAGGCTTGTCCTCGGAATCTCGATCGGATATCCTGACATGGAATCACCCGTGAACAAGTTCCGGACGGACCGTGTCAATAATGAAGAGATTGTCAGGGTGATTGAATAGTGGAGGCTCCTAATGACCTGCTTGTGTCATCGCGAGCGAAGCGTGGCGATCTCGTCGTTACGGCCAAAGGAGAGAGTGCCACGGCCCGAAAGCATTCGGGCCTCGCAATGACCGGGAAGTGACGGAAGTCAATATAGGAAGAATCCCGTGCGGGATAGGGAGCGCACAACAAATCTTCCAAAAATGATAAAATTTATTAATAAACTTTAAAAATACAGCTTATGACCATACCCTCTTATATTGAGACGTATCACACCGGCGAACTCGCAAACCGAATACGGAAAGCGCAGGAAATACTGAAAAGCTGTCATCTCTGCCCGCGCCGGTGCGAAGTCAACAGACTCGAAGACGAAAAGGGCCTCTGCCGCACCGGGAAGAACGCCATGGTATCCAGTTCTAATCCCCATTTCGGCGAGGAAGCCCCGCTCGTTGGGCGCAATGGCTCAGGAACAATCTTTCTCACGAACTGTAACCTGCTCTGCGTTTTCTGCCAGAACTGGGAGATCAGCCATCAGAATGAGGGAGTGGAGGTAGACTTAAAAACTCTGGCCGGGATGATGCTCCGGCTTCAGAAAATGGGTTGTCATAATATCAATTTTGTGACGCCGACACACGTCGTCCCCCAGATCCTCGATGCCCTTCCTTCCGCCATCGAGGGAGGTTTGAAAGTGCCGTTGGTCTATAATACGAGCGGTTACGACAGCGTCGAAACTCTCCGGCTTCTGGACAGAGTCTTTGACATCTACATGCCGGATTTCAAATTCTGGGACTCCGAGATATCCAAGAAATATATGAAGGCGCCTGATTACCCGCAGGCGGCGAGGGAAGCGCTCAAAGAAATGCACCGTCAGGTGGGCGACCTTGAGCTTGATGAGCGGGGGATTGCGTTGAAAGGCATTATCCTCAGACATCTGGTCATGCCCGGCGGAGCAGCGGGAACGAGAGAAATCATGCGCTTTGTCGCCAGGGAGATTTCTCCAAACACATACGTGAATATAATGGATCAGTACCGGCCCTGCGGAAACGCTTACAAGTATCCTCCCATAAACCGGAGAATCACGGATGAAGAGTATGAGGAAGCGCTAACAGCAGCCCGCGAAGAAGGGATCAGGAGGCTCGACAACCGGGAAGAGCGTCTGATATTCCGCCGCCTCTGGTAGTAGAGTAGTTGTTTCAGCATCGGCGAAGTTGCGTTGCAATGCTCTTTCCGGATTCTAATCTGTAATTGATGTCTCTAACTTATTGTCTGTCCACAAACTATGACTTTTATAATCCCGTCATTCCCCGACTTGATCGGGGAATCCAGTCTTTTCAATACGTTCTGGATTATCCGGTCATCCGTTTTACGTACTGACGGCCGGATAATGACAGAACGACACTTTATGGACAGATACTACTTAGTCGCATCTGTCATGCCGGCTTGTCCGGCATCCTTCTTCCTTCCATTTCTCCTCTTTATATAAAGAGAGATTCCCGACAAGCGGGAATGACAATCATCTGGACGGGGGTTAATAAGAATAAGGCCGGTCGATCCTCTTCGTGATATAATTTCATCGTGAAGCTCATTGTTTTGGGAAGCGGCACATGTGTCCCGTCGCTGAAAAGGAATGCCTCCGGCTACTATCTTGAGGCAACCGGACTCAATATTCTGATAGACTGTGGAAACGGCGTTCTCCTTCAGCTCGAACGTGCGGGCAAAAGCTACAAAAACATCGACGCAGTTTTCATCACCCATACCCACCCCGATCATGTTTCCGATCTGGTCGCAGTCCTTCATGCGACTCTTGCAGCCCCTGGGCTCAGAAGGATTAAGGATCTCCTTCTTGCAGGACCGGAAGACTTCGGGAGCTATTACAAGAAATGTGTCGCGTCCTGCCTGAGCAGCCCGAAGACGTTTGGAATTGATGTGACGGAAGTCGAGGATAAATTTATGCTCGGAGACCTTCAAGTCTTCGCCGCTCCTTCTGTCCACTCTGCACAGGGCTTTGCCTATAGGTTCGAGGCTGAAGGGAAATCGGTTGTTATAACCGGAGACAGCGATTACGACCGCGGATTGGTTGATCTTTCAAGAAACGCCGATCTTCTGATCGCCGACTGCTCTTATCCCGACTCATTAAAAGTGGCAGGACATATGACACCGTCGGAGTGCGGCCGCCTGGCAGCGCAGGCCCGTGTGAAAAGACTTCTGCTTTCCCATATCTATCCCGGCGATTACGAGGATTCAATTCTGCTTGAAGAGTGTATGAAAGTTTTTGGCGGAGATGTGTCGCTGGCGGAAGATCTTATGGAAATCGACCTTTCGTGATTGAAAAACCCCAATACCTTATCATTCCCGCCGCCGGACTCGGAAAGAGAATGAGGGACGTTCATCCCGGTATGTCGAAGGAGATGCTCCCAATCGGTGATAAGCCGGCAATCGCATACGCTGTCGAAGAAGGCCTGTCCGCCGGAATCAGTGACATCGTCATCATACTCAGCAGGCGGAAAGAAGATGTCAGAAGATACCTTGAAGATTCGTTCAAGAGTGCCTATGATCCATTGCCGACGTTCGACTTTCTGTATCAGAAGGAGCCGCGCGGAGAAGCCGATGCAATATCCCTGGCCAAAGAATTTGTCGGAGATCATGCGGCTGCGATCGTCTATCCGGACAACATATATTTTCCTCCGCCCGGCGCGTTAAAGATTCTCAAACAGGTTTTTCTGGATCGCAAAACCGACGTGGTCGCACTGATGGAGGTGAATGCCAGCAATGCAGAGGGGTTGGGGAATTCCGGTAAAGTTGATCTCGAACCTCTGGGGGACGGTCTGTTCCGGATAAAGAAATTTCATCCCAAGGGAAGCGGTTCTTATCCGCTGACGTCAGTAAGAGAACTCCGAACCTGCGGGATTTCCATATCAGGCCCTCATCTTCTTGACTATATAGAGAAGGCCCGCGAAGTTACGGGAGACGAAGAATTTATCGATCTTCATTTCAGGGAGATAATGATTGGGGAAAGAGAACTCCTCGGTTGTCTCCTTCCGGGCACGGTGTTCGATATCGGCAATCCGAAAGGATACGAGCAGTGCCTCAAATATCTTCAAACCCCGCCTGCATTTCCGTCATTCATCTGAATCATGCAAAAGTCGAAATGAAACAATCAATCATTGGGCAGAGAATCACGTGAAAGAAATGGAGACTTCAATGGAAGAAAATGGAATAGAGATCGATAGAAATCTTTGCAACGGCTGCGGGTTATGCGTCACCGTTTGCCCGACGGGGACCATCTCGCTCATAGAAGAAAAGGCGGCTGTCTCGGGAGAGGAGTCGATCTTTTGCGGACATTGCGAGGCAGTATGTCCCCGGGAAGCGATCCGTGTCCACGAAATCGACAAGGAGATGTCGCGGTATAAGACCTTCAGCACAGAGAAACTGTGGCTTCCTCCCGGAAAGTTCGATACATCCCTTTTGGTGCAGCTCATGGCCTCGCGCCGCTCCTGCCGTCATTTCACTGACCGGCCCGTGGAAAGGGCTCTGCTTGAAGACCTCGTGAAGATCGGTATCACTGCCCCATCCGGAACCAACAGTCAGTCCTGGACCTTCACTATCCTGCCTCAGAGAAAGGCGGTACAAACCTTTGCAGAGCGCATCGCCCCCTTTTTCGAAAGACTGAACGCTACTGCGGAGAAGACCCTTCTTCGCATGTTCCTCAAACTGATAGGCAAAGGAGAGCTCGATGCATATTACCGCGGGTATTACCGAAAGGTAAAGGAGGCGATTGAAGAATGGCATGGATCGGGTAAGGACCCGCTCTTTCACGGCAGCACGGCTGCTATTCTTGTTGGCTCGAAACCGGGAGCAAGCTGCCCGGCAGAAGACGCCCTGCTCGCAACACAGAATATTCTGCTCGCAGCTCACAGCATCGGGCTCGGCTCCTGTCTCATTGGATACGCCGTCGCAGCCTTGAAGCGAGATTCTTCGATACAGCAGTCTATCGGAATTCCGTCAGAAGAGGAAATTCATGCAGTTATAGCCCTCGGGTATCCCGACGAAGTCTATCAGCGCATCGCCGGCCGCAAGAAAGCGACACTTCGATACTTCGAGGGATAACAACACCTGCAAGCAGAGACGTTCAGCACGCGACAAAAAAAGAAGAGATATGATTCGAAAGAAGCGCCTGAGATGCACTGCATCAGATTCTTACTTCCTTCCTTGTTTATGGACACCTTCCAGCCATTAACGAGGAGCAATACTTCCTTTTGGAAATATTGCCGGGCAGGTTATACAAGGACGGAATTCCAAAATGTTGTATCCTTGCCCATTTCAAGCGCCTGGAGTATGATATCAAGAAACAAGTTCATGACATTGTTGTTCAAAGGTCAATGATGAAGGCATTGAAGAACAATATGCCTAAGATTATGCTTTTAATACTGCTGTCGGTTCTAATCGAACCTGTGTTCGCTGAGTCACCAAAAGCACCGAGTGAAGCAATAAAAGGAAAAAGCTTGCACGCGCAAATTCTCGCCCGTTATCCAAAGTTGGATAAGTTCTATCGACAACCAGATTTATATGGGGCCTTGACGACCTCCCCCAAAGTAACGATTTATATACCCATTGTTGACTGGGAGAAGCTGACATCAAAAGACCGCAATCTGCTATCGGCTTATGCAGCAAGCCTTATTAAAATAGTGCAGTCTAATCCTTTAAAATATGCGCGAGTGCCAAGTCATGCGCCAGCAGCTTCAACTATTGAGAATAATGCCGCAAGAATGACTGATAGTAGTTGGCAAATTATAGCTGGTCAGTTCGCAAATAATGGTCGTGATATGATGGCAGATTCAACTGTCCAGTCTGGACACTAATGACTACTAAAGACATTTATAACGAAGCCTTGCACGGAATCGGCGTGATGCTCACGCCCCCCGTAAGCTTCGGCCTTAAATCACCATAAAAGAAAGGGGCAATTCAATGGCAATTCCTACCAAAATCGCACGCAGATTATCAGAGGGCCTCAAACGTTTCCAGCCGATTATTTCGTCTGCAAAGGCCCGCGATGCAAATGAATCTGATACATCAATGATTATCACTGATATAATGGCTGAATTATTTGGATATGACAAATACAGCGAAGTTACAAAGGAACTCGCTATCCGTGGCACCTACTGTGATTTGGCAACAAAGATAGAGGGCAAATATCAAATGCTTATCGAAGTTAAGGCGGTTGGCATTGATTTGAAGGAGAGTCATATCAGGCAGGCAGTCGATTATGCTTCAAATAAGGGCATTGAATGGGTTGCTCTTACTAATGCGAATAACTGGAAAGTCTTTAAGGTAGTATTTTCAAAGCCAATTGATTTTGAAATAGTTTTAGACATTGATCTGCTCGCTCTCAGCCATAAGAATGAAAGCCATCTGGAAAGCATGTTCTTGCTTACGCGAGAGAGTATGCTGAAATCCGGTCTCTATGCCTACCATGACCAGATTCAGGCCACGAATAAATTTTACTTGGGAGCAATCATCTTAAGTGACTCTGTCCTGGAATCAATCAGAAGAGAACTGAGGCGTATTACACCTGACGTTAAAGTTCCAATAGAAGACCTACGCAATGTTTTATTGCAGGAAGTTATAAAACGGGAGGTAATAGAGGGCGAAAAGGCTGACGCGGCTAAGAAGAAAGTTCAAAAGGCAGCTCGTAAATTGTTGCGCGCTAAGAAAGAAAACAGTGTTCAGGAACCTTCGTCTTCTGAATCACAAACCTCGGAACCATCGAAGACAACCTCAGAAGAAACTCCCGACCTGAGAAACATGATATAACAAATTCATCAGCCGACCTTGAATAGCCTTGGCACTTGTTGCAATGCTGATTGCTGGGTCATCTGATGATAGTTGTTTAGAATATTCCAGGTGGAAGTCCTCATTTTCATCTCGTCTAAGCTTTTGCGGCATTGTAGGTGGAAGTCACTCAGCACCGACATCATCAAACATATTCCCTTTCTGAGGAAACAATCATAATTACTTGTGGCTAACAAAAAAGCTTGTAGCAAGCTGTCCTGTGCCGTCAGTACGCAAAAAATGATATCCGCATCCTTCTTTTTTTCTGAAGGATTCTCCTCTTCGCGGTGCTGAAACACGTACAAAATGATTAACGCCGACAAAAAAAGGGCGCGTACACCCCGGTAGACTCACTCAATCCGAACCACCTGTGATAGACTTTCGGTATGGTGTTAGTGCCGCCTGAAAAGAACCGTAGTAGTCGAGCCAAATATGGCGGAATCTGTCCCTTTATGTGCCTTATTCTCCCCTCGGTTCTTGAGGTCTCAGAAAAATAACTTGCATTTCTCCTTGATCG